>NZ_AYTE01000005.1:0-14128 GCF_000506245.1 Williamsia sp. D3
GGCGCCAAGAGGCCGGGGAGCTCCGAAACCCGGTGGCGCAGCCAAGAAGCCGGGTTCGGCGAAGCCGGCAGCCGAGGCCCCCGAAGCCGCGGAGGCGACCGCCGAGACCGAGTCCGAGGCGACATCGGTCACCGAAGAGCCGGCCACCACGGGCCAGGCCGGCGAGAAGCCGCCGGCCGCGCAGGTCAAGGGCCTGGCCATCGGCGGAGGTGCCAAGCGTCCCGGAGCCTCAAGGAGGCGCCCAGGAGCATCCACCGACTGATCTACGTCATGACCTGGGTTCTTCCACAAGCTGTCCAGGGATCGGTGCACCTGCTGACGGTCGTGTGCGAGTTGAACAGCCAATGCTTGGCCCCACCACTGAGCTGCGGCCGGCCTATGCTCGTTGCCGGTGTCTGCCGCCGGCCTTGACGGGTGGGGGTTGGGCAGGGGAGGGGGACAACCGTCCGGACCGTTCGAGCTTGTACAAAGCGGCTACACAGATCGTTCCTACTACGGTTAAGGCCACCCAAATCAGTGACCCCAGACGTGCGTCACTGAGGATGCCGAACACTGCGCCGGTACCCAAGTTGCCGAGCAGAATGCCGAACCCCACTACGGTGTTGTAGAAGCCGTAGTGAGTAGCGACGAGTTTGTTGCCCGAAAGGGCTACGACAGTGTCCATTTCGAATGGAAATACCGCTGCTGTGCCGACCGCCAGCAAGGCTGTGGTCACGATCAATGCTCCCGCGGCGGTCCCCCCGCCCCAGATGGCCGGGCTGGACACCACCGTGAGCGGAATGAACGCGAGGGCCATGATCGTCATGCCGACGACCAGGCTGCGGCCTGATCCCCATCTACGGGAAAACCACGACGTGATCTGCAATTGTCCAGCGATGGCCACCACTCCGGACACCACGAACAGCGAGGTCACCAGGGCGGTATCTGAGTTTCCATGTCCAGCTATCACCGCCGCCTGGAGCGGCAGCGCCAGATAAATCTGGAACGAGAGAACGTATGACCCGACCATGGCCAACGCAAACAGCACGAAGGGGCGGTTGGAGAGCACCACCCGCCAGTCCTCGAGCACCCGAGTCTTGGCCCCGGACTCCTCGGGGCGGTGTGACGGCAACGCCCAGATCTGCACAATGGTCAACACGGCGAAAACGGTTGCCGCTGCCAGCGCGGTGATCTGGAAGTCAAAAGTCATTAAGGCCAGACCGATCAACGGTCCCAACAATATTCCAGCCTGATAGAACACATTGAAGACGGCGAAGGCCTGAACCCGTCGCGGGCCGGAATCTGCGGCGAGGTATGCCCGCACAGCTGGATTGAACAGAGCGCCGGCAAACCCGGTAGCAACCGACGCGACCAGGATCGCCGGCAGCGATTCCACTGCGGCGAGCAACACAAAGCCCGCAACCCTGAGTAAACACCCAGCAACAATGAGGGGTTTGAACCCGAGGCGGTCGGCAAGCGTCCCGCCCAGGAGGAACATTCCCTGTTGAGAAAAGTTCCGAAGGCCGAGAACCAGTCCGACGGCCCAGGCGGCCAGCCCTAACGGGCCGGCCAAGTATCCGGCCAGGTAGGGCATCAGCATGTAGAAGCCCACGTTGATGGTGAACTGATTCACCATCAGCACCTGACTGGGTCGATCAAAACTGCGGAACTGAGTCAAAAGTGTTCTCATGACACGGCTTTCGTAGGATCGACCACGGTCGCGCATCGGGTCCACCTCTTCACAACCTCATCTGAGGGGTGCCCGATGGTCGCCGGCTCGGTGGGTGGGTGTGCATCTAACAGGCCGTGGCGGCTGCAATATTCGTCGTTGTAGATGGTGTCGAAGTAGCGCTGCGGTCCATCGGGGAATACGGCAGCGATCCGTGTTGCTGGGGGACTGGTGCGTGCAATCCAGCCGGCAGCTAGAGCTACCGCTCCGACGCTCCACCCGCCGCTGGCATGGTGGGTAGAAGCCAGTGTGCGGCAGGACCACACCGCCTCATGCGGGGCTACCCAGTGCACCTCGTCGAAGGCTGAATAGTCGACGTTGTCGGGGTAAATGCTGGAGCCCAGCCCGCGCATGAGTCGGCTGTGGGCGGGTTGCCCGAAGATGGTCGATCCCACAGTATCTACGCCGACCAGTTTGAGGTCGGAACGGTACTGGCGAAGAACACGGGCAACGCCTGCGGAGTGGCCGCCGGTTCCCACCGAGCACACTAGTGTGTCAACTCGTCCGAGCTGCGCAATCAGTTCGTGTGCGAGTGATTCGTAAGCATCGACGTTGTCAGGGTTGGTGTACTGATCGGGGCACCACGAGCCTGGGTGGGCGGCGAGAAGCTCGCGGACCTTGTCGCGTCGAGCCTGCTGCCATCCCCCAGTGGGGTGCGGTGTGGTCACCAGTTCGACGTGTACGCCGTATGCGGTCAGCATTCGATGGACAATGGGCTCGAGCCCCGGATCGGTGACAAGGGTGACTGGGTGGTCATGGGTGGTCCCTGCCAAGGCCAGACCTAAACCGAGTGTGCCGCTAGTGGATTCAATGATTCTCGCGCCGGGTGCGAGATCGCCGCGGGCTTTGGCTTGTTGAACCATGTGTAGCGCTGGTCGGTCTTTCATTCCCCCAGGATTGGCTCCTTCGAGCTTCGCCCAAAAGCCTCGTCCGTTGTCGGCGAATGGCTCACCGATCCACAGAACCGGCGTATTGCCGACCATGGGGCTTGGTTGTGCGCATTGGCTAGCGGGAGCTGGCGAGAAGGCGTCAGACGAGCGAATGGAGATGGTGGGAACAGCATTGTTCATGGGTGAAGGAACCTCTGTATATGTAACTGCGACAACGCAGTAGGTGAGTGGCGGGCAGCATTGAGCAGGCCATGAGGGCGAACACCTCAAATGGTCTGGCTGCCGATCAGCACCTGTTGATACAGAGATCGTTTAGGGTGGTCCGGCCGAGCCGGATTGGGATAGGAAGATCTGGTGGGGACCGGGAAGCGAGCCGGGCCCACAGCAGCATCGCGCCGATGGAAAGCGCTATCGCAACGAGAGCGGCGACAGTAGGGGGACGGAGTGGATTGTCCGACCGAGGCATGGCGATGACGGTGTGCGTCTCGTGATCCATGTGAGGGGACCCGTCATCGATGTGTGCGTGACCCGGCGTCTGTTCGCCAGCGAAGAACGTTGACGAGGTCACGACATGGACGTCACTGTCCGGGTGACCGTTGGCGGGCAGGAACCCGCACTGAGTGATGGCGTGCGCAAGCAGATACAGAACGGACGCGACGACAACAATGGTTTGCTTACGCGGGAGGCGTATCGCATGAGCCGTCACAATTCCCCGACTGTAGCAGCGAAATTTTCGACGTCCGCTCGCCAACCTCAGGTTTGGGCAAGTTCTGACTCACTCCACCAGGTCAGCCCGGGTCAAGTGCACTGCGGTGATCCCGAACACACTTAGGGGCGCATCCTTATGACGCGTCGGATAGCTGTGCCCGACCAGAGCGGCGGCCTCGCCGCAGTAATTGACAGTGATTGAAAGTGGGCCCACCAGGTTGACTGGTTGTCACGCGCTCTGTTGCCTGTAGCTCGATGGCAATCTATTGCCGGTCGCTCGTCGATTCTGCTGTCCCTTAGTTCCTGGGGGGTGTGCAGTGTGCTGGTGTTGTGGTTGGGGTGGTGATTTCGGTGAGTGCGCAGCCGATGAGGCACTTGACAATACGGCGAGTGATCGCACTGCGGCCGATGGCTGTGATGAACGGCATGGAAGGCCTTTCTCGGGGACTCAGGGCGTGTGTGTTCCCGGGGGTCTGGCAGAGCGTTTGGGTAGTACGCCCTGCCAGGCCCGGGCCGCGGTCAGGTTGCGCTTGTGGTGGCGTCGGCGGGGGCTGCGCCGGCGTTGGGTTTCGGTGTGCGGATGGTGACGAGTGCTAGGGCTGCACCAGCTAGTGCGATAGCGGCTGCGCCGAGGAATGCTGCGGAGAAGCTGTCGGTGAGTGCTGCCTTGTTGCCGAGTTGGTCAGCTCCGTACGCGGCGGCGACTGCGGTCATTGCGGCGAGTCCCAGTGCGGAACCGACCTGGTAGCTGGTGTTGACGATGCCGGATGCCAGGCCGCCTTCTTCGGGTCGTGCTGCGGAGATGGCCGTGCTCAGGGAGGGGATGAAGGCAAGGGACATGCCGAGCGCCGCGACCAGGGATGCGGGCAGGACGTCAATCCAGTAACTGCCGTCGGGACGGGCGAAGGAGAGCCAGCCCAAACCCAGGGCCAGGATCAGCAGCCCGACCACGATCGGCACTTTGGGTCCCATAGTGCCGATGACTTTTGGTGCAAGAACGATCATGCCCAGCATGATGAGGCCGGTCATGGGCAGCAGTGCTGCTCCGGATGGGAAGGCGTTGTAGCCGAGCACTTGCTGCAGGTAGAGGTTGAGGAAGTGACGGGGCTCAGGAAAATTCCCCAGTGGTGCTCATCGAAATTCCCCACCCGTGAGGTGGGTCTACTGTAGCGGCCGGCGGATGGTTCCGGCGGCGGTGCGGTGGTTTTCTGATCGGGCGTGGTGGTCTCGCAGGCGATAGGAATCGCCGTCGAGTTTGAGGACTACCGAGCGATGCAGGAGCCGATCGAGCATGGCCGCTGCGACGGTCGTGTCGCCGAGGACTTCGCCCCATTCGGAGATGCTGCGGTTGGTGGTGATCACGATCGACGTCTTCAAATATCGTTGTGCCACAACCTGAAACAACGCAGAGGCAGCCTCGGCAGGCAACGGCAGATACCCCAGCTCATCAATCACCAAGAGTGTCGGCCCGGCATAGAACCGCATGCAGGTGGCCCACCTGCCTTCGATAGCCGCTTTGTGGCAGCGGGCCGCCAGATCGGCAGCGGTGGTGACGTAGGTGCGGTACCCGGCGTGCACCGCCGCTCGGGCAAGCCCGACCGCCAGATGTGTCTTTCCTGTGCCTGGCGGACCCATGAGCAGGACGTTTGTCGCTGATTCGAGGTATCCGCAGGTGCCGAGTTCGGCGATCAGCTGGCGGTCCACGCCGGGAGCGGCGTCGTAGTCGAACCCGTCCAGGGTGGCTGGGGTGGGCAGGCTCGCGAACCGCAACCGGCCGGCCAGGCGCCGGGCCTGGTTCTCTTCGACTTCTACGGCCAGGAGTTGTTCGAGGGTGCTGGTCATCGACCACCCCTCGCCCTGTGCCCGCTCGAGCATCCCCGGTAAGGCCTCCGCGGCGGCGTGGAGTTTGAGCACCGCCAGGTGGTGCCGCAGTTGCTGGTAGACCGAGATCTCAGCTTGCGTCGCCGGCTCAGGCACCGCGTTGGTGGTGGTTGTTGTTTTGGTGCGGGTCATCGCAGCGTGGTCCTGTTCTGTGCGGCGCGCTCATAAGCGCTCATGTCGATCACGGTGGCAGACTCGTCGGCCGTGGCTACCGTGTGGGAGTTGTTGTTCAGCAATAGATCTGCAGCAGCGAGCGCGCTCTTGCCGGGTGGGATCCGTTGTTTGCGGCGGTGCGGAGGTCCACCGGTGTTGGCCGTGGCCATCGCCTCGGTGTTCAGCGCATGGACGTGGCCGTGATCGCGGACCATCACCCCCGACCCCTCAGCGGCGAGGCGGTGGCGGGCGACGACGATCCCGCCGGCGGTGGCGATATCGATGTGGGCGTCGCCGAGCTGATGGGTTACGGTCACCTCGCCCATCGCGAGCTCCGGCGGCACCGAATACTGATTGCCTTTCCACGCCACCAACGCCTGCCGGTTCACCTTCCGGGTCTCGGTCATCATCGCCGGATAGGGTGCACTCGGCAGCGATGCTAGGGGTTCACGATCGGCAACTGTTGCGACGGTGGACCTTCCGTCAGCGGTGACCCGGACGCGGGTGTCTCCTCGGCGGGTGCAGAACGTGTCCAGACTCTTCTGGGCTTGCTCGGCGGTGACGTCATCGCCCAGGGTCCGCCACCACCGCTGGGCGGCGACCCGGTTGGCTGCCTCCACGACGCCTTTGCGGTTCCCGCGCCGGGGCGGGCAGATCGCGACACTGACTCCGTAGTACTTGGCCACGCCTGCGAAAGATGCTGTCACCGAACCCGAATCGGGATGGCAGACCGTGGCCATCCGGTCGAACCGCCACACCTTCGTGAGGCCGCCATGCTGGCGGGTGACCCGGTCGAGGCCGGCGATCAACGTCGGCTGGGTCATATCGGCGGCCAGGAAGCCCCGCCAACGCCCCGAGTGGGCCAGCGACCCAACCAGCAGATGCGCAGTCTTACCCCAGCCCCACGACGGCGGTGGGTCCGGTAGGTCCACCCAATCCCATTGCGTCTCTTCACCCGCAGGGTGGTCGATGATCGCGTTCGGTCGGCTGGTCGCGGTCTGACATTGCGGGCAGACCGGGCGCAGGTTCCGAGCGCGGATTTGGCGGGTCAGCGTTTGATAGGACTGGGTGTAGCCGAGGTCTTCGAGCTCATCGCACAACGTTCGGGCCCATAAATGTGGGTCGTCGATCAAGCGTGCGGTGATGTAGGCGACGAACACCTCGAACGCATCGACGGCGCTGCGCGCCCGCTCGCCGGGCGAGCGGGTGCCGTTGAGATAGGCGCGGACCGTTTTGCGGTCTCGGCCGGTGTGGCGGGCGATCGCCGAGATCGTCAACCCTCGTTTGTGCAGGGCGTGTACTTCCATATCGTCCTCCCATGTAAGCATGAGAAAGCGGGTCTCCTTCGAGTAGCTGATGAGTGGTCAGAGACCATCAGCATCGAGGGAGACCCGCCCTCGTTGGCGGTGCCACACGGGTGGGGAATTTCAGTGAGCGTTACTGGGGAATTTCAATGAGCGCCGTCAGCGCCGAGCGAGTGCTGTGTGCGTTTCTCTCCGTTTGCATTTCGGCGCATAGCACTACGATTAACATCGACGTTAGACGCCTAGCAGAAGGTGCGAACGTGCACGCCGCAACGGCCTGTCGTGCACTGCATCGTCTCCAGGCCCAAGGTTGGATTACAAGAACCGCTGAAGCGGAGGGCACCTGTTCAGCAACGTGGAGGTTGAATCGTCCCCCACTATCCACAGCTGCAACACAAGTGGAATCACGCCCCTACGGATCTGGGCTTACAGAACGTCTCCAGCACGCTCAAAGGGACGTTTGGGTTTGGAATGGTGGTCTTGGAGGTGCGGCTGAACAAATCCACCGTGCCTGGGGGCTAGGGGTGGGCACCGTGGAGGACGTTGTTCGGCGTACGGGGTACGGACGCGTGGTGGTGTCTCGTTGGCTGGACCGAATGCAACGGTTGGGCCTTCTCGTGGAGTGGCCCAACTGGACTCTAAGTAGTCAGTTGCTTGACGTCGCGGGCGTCATGACCCGACGTATACATCGCCATCGCTGGGAGAGAGCGGTTCGCGACTGGTGGAATCAAGAAGTTGCTTGGCGTAAGCGTAGAGGTAAGCAACGAAAACGTGGGCCACGGCCCGCCGAGATCTACCCCGCCGCCATCGCACTGCCTATCGCAGCACCTGAGCGGGTCCGCTACGGCCGCTTTCCGACCAATGCTGAGGGGCGTATGGCGTACGGCCGAGCCTTAGACCGGGTTGCATTACATGACAGTCTTAGTGTGGCGTGAGTCTGTGTGGGCGCGCGCGTTCTTCGTTAAGGCAGGTACGCGTCCAGAGCAGCGTGGCACAGTTGAGACCGGTTCTCGGCAGCAATCTCCTCGCTCTCCCAAAGTTCGTCTAAAGCGATAACATTCGCGCGGCGAGTTCGGAAGGACAGCGTTGTCCGTTCAGCCGATTTTCTCGGTGTGGTTCGCACAAATATGCCGTCGGACGCTACATTCGGGCGCAGGTGAGCTACCAGTGCTCCTAGCTCATCCCGATGGGCAACAATCGCATCCATGATCACGTTCGCGTAGGCCAGTTCGTGGTCCTTCGCATACCGTTTGAGACGTTGAACTAAAGGTACAGGCAGTGACAACGTCACTGGAACAAGCGAATTGGCAGCCGAGTCGTTCGCGCGCCTAGGCATGCGTGGCTGCTTGACTTCCTTGGGCGGTGCGGTCGAGACCGCGGCCGATTCGGTATTTGCTGCTGGCGGCGACGATTTGACCGCATCGCCTGGTGTTGGGTTAACGCGCGGTTTTCGTGGAGGCGGCCCAGGAAGCGCGTTCGCTCGCTTGAGGCCGGGCACCGCACTCAGCGATGGTCGCTCACTCATACGGCTTCATCCTCCGCGTCAGCTGATTCCATCTGCGCGATACGTTGCAAGATCTCCTGACAAAGCAGTACGTAGTCCTCAGCCAATGCGGGAGCGCTTCCTGGCACCCGCGTCGGGGTCCTTCCCTCTTTCAGCGCTTTCCAGTACGGCTCGGCATCCTCGACTTGCTCAGCGAGCTCATGGATGAGCTTCCCCTCCTCGCGGGATTGCACAGCGCAGGTCTCCGTGTGGCGGATCACGGATTTAAACAAGGGAGCGGCGCCGCCAAGCGCGTCAGTAATATCCTGAATCGCATTGCGTCGTACAGCCTTCGCCGAAGTCGACACGTCGAACAGGACTGCGCCCAGGACATCAATGTCGGGATGAAACTGACGAACCTGAATAATCTGAGTCGCGAGTGCCCCCAAACCAAGGATGCTCGCACGGTCAGGTTTGGTTGGAACAACTATCCATCGCGTAGCGCCCAGGGCGACCTGAAGAAGGCTGGGGCGCGTCGGCGGTGTGTCAAGAACAATGAGGTCGTACTCCCCTGCCAACGGGGTCAACGCCTCAGCCAACATGCTGTGGACTTGCTTCGATCGCTGAGCCCGACCTACGAGAATGGACTCCAGGTCGTCGAGAGCCTCACCGCCGGGAATTACATCGAGATTCGGGCGGACCTCGCTCAAGACCGGCGCTAGCTTCTGGCTTGAACCGAGCGCGTCGAGGAGATGCTGGCCATTGTCGGTTGACCCGGCTTGGTTGTACCCGAGGTCCTCGCCGGCGTTGCCCTGAGGATCCAGGTCGATAAACAGAGTTCGCCAGCCGGCCGCAGCGGCAAGCCCCGCACAATTCACTGAAACTGAGGTTTTACCGGCACCGCCTTTGCCGTTCGCAAAGGCGACGACGCGAGAAAGCTCCGGCGTTAAGTCGTCCATGACTTCCTGCTTTCGATGGTGAGTTGCTGCGCGGTGTGCGACACGAAGTGAAGTGCGTATGGGTGCGCGATGTAGGAGCCACGATAGTCCAAGCTGTATGGCATCGCCTGATGCGACACGCACTGTTTTCACTACAGCCCGCTTCAGTTCTGCTAATGCGTCCGAGCCTGCTGCCTAGCCTAGGGGCCGATGTGTAGCTTGACCTAGGAAGGACCGCAGTTGCTTCTATACAGTGCGCAATGACGCGGGCTGTAGATGAGAACTTAGTTAAAGAATTAGTCGATGGCGTCCGTGCCGAAGTGTGGCTGCACGTATATCGAATACTGCGGCGGCGGGCAGGGTGGCAAGTACTGTATGAAAGCATGCCGTATTCGGGACCGACGCTAAGGATGGACGTATGTAGTTACGTAATGGCGGCATTAATGCGTGCATTACGGCCAGCCTTAATAGGCTCTGAACTGGGCGAACTAGCTTCGTGTACAAGGGACTCCGCCTGGCGATAACGGGTCAAACGGTCATCGACGGCGTGACAGTTGTGGGGTGTCGGCGTGGGCGATATGCGGTGGTGGCGCTCCGTACGTAGAGACCGACCCGGTGCGTCAGACATGGTCTACTTTCGGGAACGCGTGCGTCCTGCGGTCGATGAACGGGCGCGGTAGTCAATGGCCGAGGCACACGGAACAGACCAAGCCCGAGGTCGAGACGGTGGACTTGTACGTCCGGACTATCCCGATCCGGAAGCCGTGGGCCTACCCCCTCGCCGACAGGTGTAGATATTGCGTTGCTCATTTGTCCGACCGGCGCGCAGATTCATGGCAAGTAGTTCGCGGACCCGCCCAGCTTGCGCATGCGTCCGCTTGCAGGACCCACGTCAACCGTACTTAAGGCGACACGTAATGCGTGCATTAACGCGGGACTTAATTCGGGTGAGTTCGGCAACCAGGGCGGCTACCGCGCTGCCGCTTCAGTGCACCGCTGACGGACAGCATGTTCCGCGACTGCGGCCGACGCGACTCCAACGACGCTCGTCGAAGGCTGTCCAGCCAGTCGGGAGTGCCTTGTGGAACCGCGCGGAGATACGCCAATACAGCCTAGTTCGACGCAAGACATCTGTGACTAGGAGGCGTGAAGCCCGCTTCCGCCAATGATGCCGACAACGCACGCAGCCTGCTGTCACGTGACGAAATGGCCGGGCACTCCGGCCCGCAGTCATTGACCGCGCGACTCGACGTACGAGAAGCACGGCTAGAGCCAAATGCGCCACAATCTGGTACCTCTCCGGCCACCAATCGACTAGCCGTTCGCGGGTGCACCTGCCGTGGCCTCGAGTAGGCCGACGGCCCCCTTAGCGCACCGTGCGCACGGCGGGCGTCAAAGACGCACTTTGCGCGCTAGTTGGAGGGCTCACGTGAACCGTCCTGGGTCTGGTGGACCGTGATCTCACCAGGAGAATGTGAAGTTCGGCCAAGAGACCCGCGAGCGGGCTGTGAGGATGTACGAGGACCGGCTGGCGTCGCATGATGAGTCTAAGCTGGCGGCACGTAAGCACGTCGGCGCCTTGTTGGATATCAATCCGGCGACTCTGCGGAACTGGATCGAGAAGGACCTGCCCGTTGCGGCGGCGGAGGGTTCGAAGACAGTCGCTGAACAAGATTCTGAGCTCGCGTCGCTGCGCAGAGAGAATGCTGAATTACGCAGGGCCAATGAGATTTTGAAGACTGCTTCGGCGTTCTTCGCAGCGGCGGAGGTCGACCGCCGACTGCGGTGATCGTCGATTACATCGACGCTCACAGGGGCCGGTTCGGGGTCAATCCGATCTGCCGAGTGCTCACCACGAGCACGGAATGCACATCGCCCCGTCCACCTACTACGCCCGCAAGAAAACGGGCCCGATCCTCGGCCGCGATGCTGGCCGAGGCGTACGACGCACACGCGGTCTACCTGGAGTTCACCCGCCAGCGTAGTTCGATGCACCACCGAGCTATTGCCTATGGAGTGTGCAAAATGTGGCATGCGATGTGGCGCGCCGGCCACATGATGGGCCGCGACCAGGTCGCCCGACTGATGGGAATCAGCGGGATCTCCGGCGCGGTTCGCGGCACACACCGCACGGTCACCACCCGGCGCGAGGACAAGGCGCCCAGGTACCCTGATCATGGTAAGCGGCAATGAGATTCGCCTGACCGTCCGGATCAGTTGTGGGTCGCCGACGTTACATATGTCTGGACGCTGGCCGGGTTTGTGTACGTGGCGTTCCTTGTCGACGTCTTCTCGCGTCGCATTTTGGGGTGGCGAGTGATGTCGAACAAGGAAACTCCGCTGGTTTCCAGTGTCGTCGAGCAAGGTTGTTTGTCGTCGAAGATACGACTTCTCGTTCACTGCAACGGGTTTGGTGCATCACAACGACACCCGGAGTCAGTATACGTCGATCGCTTTCAGCAAGGAACTGCGCGAGGCTGGCATCACCGGATCTATCGGAACGGTGGGCGATGCCCTCATGGAATCAGCGATTGGTGTGTACAAGACCGAGTTGATTGAGCGGGATCGTTCCTGGAGCAACCGGGCCGAGGTTGAACGTGAGACAGCGGCATACGTGCACTGGTACAACAGCGACCGACTGCACTCGTCCATCGGCTATTGCTCGCCGATCGAGTACGAGAGCCGCTACGGTGAGCAGGTCGCCTCCGAGGCGGAGGTGGCTTGAACCGGGTCTCCATCCGGTCCAGGACGGTTCAGCCTGCCCACTCGGGTTGCCAGAACTAATCCCTCCGTGAACCGAGCTGCCTAGCCCGACAGGCCGACTGCATGTTCGCCGCACAACCGCACGCGTTCAGTTTCAGACACTCCGTCTGAGGCGTATTCCAGCTCGGTCCATGTCCCTGGTCGGCGGCATCCGACGACCATGCATTGCCGGGTCTCGTCCTGACTCGCCATCATTGCCCTTTACCCTCACTCACCCCCGGGGAAGTACAGCGGCACTGCGGCTCCCTGTTCGACCGCAAGGCCTGCCAAGCAATCTAAAAGGCGGTGTGTAGGACCGCAAGTTGACGGGGCCGACGTCGACATGGGCGGTCGGTGCATTCCGGTGACACCTACGAGGTGCCCCGCGAGTCCAGGCACGTCTATTGCCAGTTCCAAGGCAAGGGTGCGATCCACGTATGTGCTGTTGCCCCGAGCTCGCTACTGCTGCCGCTACACCGGCAGCGATGACGTGAACATCCCGAAAGGTCGCTGCCCTTGCGGTCGAGTAGTCGGAAGGAGAGCGCTCGGCAGGGCTGTCGTCGGCTCGCACTGACTCCCAGAACCACATCCGAAAGCCGCGGTGAAGCCGCACAACGAATCTCATAAGTGGGCAATTGCCCATTCGAGGAAGGCTGATTGGGTGGGCCGGAACCCACAGACACGAAGCCACCGTGACAGCAGCATTAGCGCTCGCGATGTCGATCCGGTCAACACCCATTCACATCTCGCGAGACGACAACGCTCACACTAGCTGCTTGTATTAGCGCGGTCCGGTGGGGCGGGAGTGTCCGATTAACGGTGGATCCGACCTTGATGTCGGTTAGTTACCGTTCGGGGTGATGCGTCCTTCGAAGGTGATCGCAAACGCATTGAGCGCGGGCTTCCACCTCATTGCCCATCGTGCCTTACCTTTCCCTGTCGGGTCCAGAGCACGCGTGGCCAGATACAAGCATTTGAGCGCCGCCTGTTCGGTCGGGAAGTGCCCACGCGCCCGTACCGCGCGCCTGTAGCGAGCGTTGACAGACTCGATCGCGTTCGTCGAGCAGATGACCCGCCTAATCTCGACGTCGTAGTCCAGGAACGGAACGAACTCACTCCACGCGTTGTCCCACATCTTGATGATCGCTGGATACTGCTGACCCCATGTCTGCGTGAACTCTGCAAATCGTTCCCTGGCCGCAGACTCCGACGGAGCGGTGTAGACAGGTTTGAGATCACGTGCCATCGCATCCCAATACTTCCGTGATGCGAACCGAAAGGTGTTGCGTATCAGATGAATAATGCACGTCTGCACCACGGCGAGTTCCCAGACGGTGTTGATCGCCTCAGGTAATCCTTTGAGTCCGTCGCACACCACGATGCAGACGTCCGCCACACCACGGTTCTTGATCTCGGTCAGGACCGAAAGCCAGAACTTGGCGCCCTCACCGCCCTCGCCGGCCCAGATCCCCAGGATGTCGCGTTCGCCATTAACGGTGACCCCGATCGCCACATACATCGGCCGGTTTGTGACCTGCCCATCGCGCACCTTCACGTGCACCGCATCGATGAATATCACCGGATACACCCGATCGAGTGGCCGGTTCTGCCACTCCGTCATTTCCCCGACGACCTTGTCGGTGATGCGTGAGATCGTGTCCTTCGACACCGACGCTCCGTAGATGTCCTGAAAGTGCGCGGATATCTCGCCGGTCGTCAAACCCTTTGCAGTCAAGGACAATACGATCTCATCAATACCCGTCAAGCGTCGCTGTCTCTTCTTAACGATCTGCGGGTCGAACGAAGAGTCGACGTCACGTGGCACTTCAATCTCCACCGGCCCGATCTCGGTAAGTACGGTTTTGGACCGTGTACCGTTCCGGGAGTTGCCGCTGCCGCGGCCGGCAGCATCATGTTTCTCGTAGCCCAAGTGCTCGGTCATCTCCGCGTCTAACGCGGTCTCTAGAACGTTCTTGGTGAGTTGACGGGGCTCAGGAAAATTCCCCAGTGGTGCTCATCGAAATTCCCCACCCGTGAGGTGGGTCTACTGTAGCGGCCGGCGGATGGTTCCGGCGGCGGTGCGGTGGTTTTCTGATCGGGCGTGGTGGTCTCGCAGGCGATAGGAATCGCCGTCGAGTTTGAGGACTACCGAGCGATGCAGGAGCCGATCGAGCATGGCCGCTGCGACGGTCGTGTCGCCGAGGACTTCGCCCCATTCGGAGATGCTGCGGTTGGTGGTGATCACGATCGACGTCTTCAAATATCGTTGTGCCACAACCTGAAACAACGCAGAGGCAGCCTCGGCAGGCAACGGCAGACTA
>NZ_AYTE01000006.1:0-109491 GCF_000506245.1 Williamsia sp. D3
CGGCCCGCCCGCGACGACAACGATGAAGACGCCCTGAAGGCGCCCTCGCACATCGTCATTCGCGGCCGCCTGCAGCATCGACATCCGGAACGCTGCCGACGCCATGTCGGCCGCGCCGCCGATCATGAGCAATGCCACCGCGATCGGGAGCATCGGCAACGCCGACCCCGAGGCGAAGCCGACGCAGATCCCCACCCCGGTGATCGCCACACCCCAGATGAGGATGCAGATGATCACCGCGTACCCCTGACGCTGCACTCGCGAGACCCAACCGGAGAACACTCCCCCGATCACCGCACCCGCGGCGATGGCCGAGAACAAGAGCGCAAAGGCCACACCGCCACCGTCCGGTCCGCCGAAACTCTCGTGCGCCATCTGCGGGAACAGCGCCCTGGGCATGCCGAAGATCATCGCGATCAGGTCCACCAGGAACGACATCATCAAGACCTTGTGACCGCCGAGATAACGGAATCCCTCGATCACCGACTTCAGGCCTGGCGTGCCCCGTTTGTCCGGTCCCTCCGGTCGCAGCGACGGCAACCGGATCACCGCCCAGATCGTGGCGAACAGGAACAACGTGTCCACCAAGTACAGCACGGAATAACCCAGGATCGGGATGAGCGCCCCACCCACCAGCGGGCCGGCGATCCCGCCGGCCTGCATCACCGTCATGTTCAGCGAGTTGGCAGCGGGCAGTTCGGTTTTCGACATCAACTTGGGCAGGATCGCCGACCGCGTCGGCTGATTGACCGCAAAGAAGGCCTGTTGTACCGCGAACACCACGAGGATGAACCACACGTTGCCGAAGCCCAGCGCCGACTGCACAAAGAACAGGGCGCTGGTCGCGATCAGCCCGAATGTTGTGATGATCAACAGGATTCGCCGGTCCATCACGTCGGCGACCGCCCCGCCCCAGAGGCCGAAGATCACCAGCGGGACAAGGCCGAACAGTCCGGTCAGCCCGACGTAGGCCGAACTGCCGGTGAGTTGGTAGATCTGTGCGGGAACCGCCACCACCGTCAGTTGCGCACCGATGACCGTGACGATGTTCGCCCACCACAGGCGTCGGAAATCAGGGTGTTGCAGCGGGGTGGTGTCGGCGAGGAACCGGCGCGTCACCTCGTCCGTGCCCCGGAACCCGAATCCGGCAGGACCTGCCGGGTGGGCGTGGTCGGTGTCACGGCTGCAATCTCTCACTGCGCCAACGGCCGTCGACGAGCGTGCACCGAACCCGGTTGTGCAACCTGTTGGCCCGGCCCTGCCAGAACTCCACCTCGGTGGGCGTCAGGCGATAGCCACCCCAGCGCGGCGGCACCGGAACCGGTTGATCCCCGTCCGCGCCACCGAATTGGTCCGCGATCGCCGCCGCACGCTCCTCGAGCGCCTGGCGTGACTCGATGGGCGCCGACTGTTCGGACGCGTAGGCACTGAGCTGCGAACCACGTGGTCGCCTGACCCAGTAGTTCTCGGTGGCCTCGGCGGTCACCTTGCTGACGGGCCCCCGAAAGTGCACCTGCCGCTCCATCCCGATCCACGGGAAGGTGACCGAGGCATAAGGAGTGGACGCCAGATGGTTCGCCTTGTCGGAGTCGTAGCCGGTGAAGAACATCACGCCGTCGGCATCGGCACCCTTGCACAGCACCGTCCGTGTGGACGGATGGCCGTCGGCATCAACCGTGCCGAGGACCATCGCATTGGGTTCGGCGATCGCGGCATCGATGGCTTCGCGTAGCCATTGGCCGAACAGGGCCAGCCACGGCGGATCCCCTGCGAGCCAGCTCGGGTCGAGGTTGCCGCGAACCCCGTCCGCACCCGCCGCGTCGTCACCGCCCGATGCCGAATAGGCCACCCGCATGCTCGACAGATCCACCGGTTCGTTCGTCACGACGAATAACGCTACTCCCGGGTAACCGCGGCTGGAACGGGCTACTACAGTCCTAGGCAAGTACGGCAGTCGGTGCCCCGAGACCGCGGGTGACAGCGCGGCCGCAGTGTGCAGCTCGAACCGCGAGGAGTGCGATCGATGGCAGTCAATGTGCAGGTACCGGAGGGATTCGTCGAAGGTCTCGAGGGCGTCACCGCCTTCACCACCGAGATCGCCGAGCCGGACAAGAACGGCGGAAACCTCCGATACCGCGGGGTCGACATCGAAGACCTGGTCGAGAACAACGTGACCTTCTCCGATGTCTGGGCGCTGCTGGTGGACGGGAAGTTCGGCGACGGCCTCCCCCCGGCCGAACCCTTCCCGCTGCCCATCCACACCGGCGACGTCCGCGTCGACGTGCAGGCCGGGCTGGCCATGCTTGCTCCGATCTGGGGCTACAAGCCGCTGCTCGACATCGACGAGTCCACCGCACGCAACAACCTCGCCCGCGCCTCGGTGATGGCGCTGTCGTACGTCGCCCAGTCGGCACGCGGCATCCATCGTCCCGCCGTGCCGCAGGACGTGATCGACGAATGCGACACCGTCACAGCACGTTTCATGACCCGATGGAAGGGTGAGCCGGACCCCGCGCACATCCGCGCCATCGATGCCTACTGGGTCAGCGCCGCCGAGCACGGCATGAACGCCTCCACGTTCACCGCCCGCGTCATCGCCTCCACGGGCGCCGATGTCGCGGCCTCACTGTCGGGTGCCATCGGCGCGATGTCCGGCCCGCTGCACGGCGGCGCACCGGCCCGCGTGCTGCCGATGATCGAAGAGGTCGAGCGCACCGACGACCCCCGCGGCCTGGTCAAGGGCATCCTCGACCGCAAAGAGAAGCTGATGGGTTTCGGTCATCGCGTCTACCGCGCCGAAGATCCCCGGGCCCGGGTGCTGCGCCGCACGGCCCAGGAACTCAACGCCCCGCGCTATGAGGTTGCCGCCGCCCTGGAGCAGGCCGCCCTGACCGAACTACGTGAACGGCGCCCCGACCGCGCCATCGAGACCAACGTGGAGTTCTGGGCCGCGGTCATCCTCGACTTCGCCGAGGTGCCGCCGCACATGATGCCCGCCATGTTCACCTGCGGGCGCACCGCCGGTTGGTGCGCGCACATCCTCGAACAGAAGCGCCTGGGCAAGCTCGTCCGTCCTGCCGCGCTGTATGTGGGCGCCGCACCTCGCCGGCCAGAAGACGTCGACGGCTGGGCCACCATCGCCGGCTGACCCGAAAATGGTGGGTTCGGGCGAACAAACCCCCAGGTCGCGTTCGCCAAAACCCACCATCATCGGGTTCGGGGGCGGTCTCTAGACTGGTCGCATGAGCGAAACGATCACCATTCCGGCCGACCTCCTGCCCTCTGACGGCCGATTCGGTTGCGGCCCTTCCAAAGTCCGCCCCGAACAGCTGCAATCGCTCGTCGACACCGGTGCATCGGTGTTCGGCACCAGCCACCGGCAGGCCCCGGTCAAGAACGTTGTCGGCTCCATCCGCAGCGGTCTCGCCGACCTGTTCAACCTGCCCGACGGTTACGAGGTTGTGCTGTCCAACGGTGGTACCACCGCCTTCTGGGACGCCGCGGCATTCGGTCTCATCTCCAAGCGGTCGCTGAACCTCACCTACGGCGAGTTCTCCAGCAAGTTCGCCACCGTCGCGAAGAAGGCCCCGTTCCTCGACGACCCGATTGTCGTCTCCACCGAGCCGGGCACCGCGCCGAGCATCGCGACCATCGGCGCCGAGCAGTACGAGGGCGTCGACCTGGTCGGCTGGGCCCACAACGAGACCTCCACCGGTGTCGCCGTACCGGTGACGCGCCCCGACCTCGCCGGTGACGCCCTGATCGCCATCGACGCCACCTCCGGCGCCGGCGGCCTGCCGGTGAACGTCGCCGACGCAGACGTCTACTACTTCGCCCCGCAGAAGTCGTTCGCCTCCGACGGTGGCCTCTGGATCGCCCTGATGAGCCCCGCGGCTCTCGACCGGATCGCCACCATCGGCGCCTCCGATCGCTGGTGCCCCGAGTTCCTGTCGCTGCCGACCGCAGTGGACAACAGCAGCAAGAACCAGACGTACAACACCCCTGCTGTCGGGTCTCTGCTCCTGCTGGCCAACCAGATCGAGTGGATGAACAACCAGGGCGGCCTCGACTGGTGCACCGCCCGGACCGCCGACAGCTCCAGCCGGCTCTACGACTGGGCCGAGGCCAGCGAGTTCGCCAGCCCGTTTGTCGCCGACAAGACCTACCGGAGTCAGGTGGTCGGCACCATCGACTTCAACGACGACGTCGACGCCGCCGCAGTCGCGAAGATCCTGCGCGCCAACGGCGTCGTGGACACCGAGCCATACCGCAAGCTCGGCCGAAATCAACTGCGCGTCGGCATGTTCCCGGCCGTCGAGCCCGATGACGTCAGCAAGCTCACGGCGTGCATCGACTACGTGGTCGGCGCTCTGTAAAGGCCGAACCACCGCTCAACACACCCCCGCTGAGCTGGGATTTTTCGGGCGTGTCACAGCATGCGATCTGTTGAATCTGCATTACGCTGTCGCTAATGCAGACCGACGCAAGTGTAAGGCTGGCTCCCTGACGTGAAGGAGGAGCAGATGCGTGAGCTTCGAGTCATCGGCCTGGAGCCGGACGGCAAAAAGGTGATCCTGCAGGACACCGAGTCGAGCGAGAAGTTCCGCATCCCCGCCGACGACACCTTGCGCGCCGCCGCTCGCGGCGATCTGACCCGAATGGGTCAGATCGAGATCGAGATGGAGAGCACGCTGCGACCGCGAGAGATCCAGTCGCGCATCCGCTCCGGGGCGTCGGTCGCCCAGGTCGCCGCCGCTGCCGGTGTGCCGATCGACCGCGTCGAGCGTTTCGCGCATCCGGTTCTGCTCGAGCGTGCACGTGCGACCGAACTCGCCGCGCAGGCGCACCCGCTCCGCTACGACGGCCCGGCACTGTCCACGTTGGCAGAGGTGGTCGCCGCCGCACTCGGAGCCCGCGGGCACAACCCGGACGACACCGAGTGGGACGCCTGGAAGGGCGACGACAACCGCTGGGTGGTCCAGGTGAGCTGGCGCGTCGGGCGGTCGGTGAACCGTGCACATTGGCGTTACGTTCCGGGGTCCAACTCGGGCACCGTCGAGGCCATCGACGAAGTGGCCGACGAGCTAACCGATCCGGACATGAGCCGGCCGCTGCGGAGTGTGATCGCCGTCGCGCCGGTCTCGGAGGACAACACCTACGACTACGACCACCCCGAGCTCGCGTTCGACTACACACCTCCCCCAGCGGCACAGGTGACACCCGTCTCGCGGCCCGCACGACTGACCGTGAAATCCGACGGAACCGAAGCCGTGACCGTGGACGCCGACTCCCTGACCGGCGCCCAGACGGCCCGACGCATACCGGCGAGGCGGGCCGAACCCGTACCCGCGCCGCAGGTCGACAGGGAGCCGGCGGTCACCGAGCCGGCGCCGACCACCACCGACGATCATGACGACCACCACGACCAGACCGACGCCCCGGAAGCCCCCGCGGCCGAACAGCAGCCACCCGCGCCGCGTAAGCGTGCTCGCAACAGCCGCAAACCCGCCGTGCCGACCTGGGAAGATGTTCTGCTCGGTGTCCGGAGCAGTGGCAACACCTGACGCAGGCTAAGTTGTTTGATGCACCTAATGTCGGACAGCAATCACGGAAAGGCTTGAATTGGCAGCGAAGGCGTCCATGCTCTGGTTCGTCAATTCGAGCGATCCGGCGGCCGAGATCCGCGAGGGCGTGACCAACGACGAGAATGCGGCGCAGGCACTGGCCACGGATCTGTTCCCCGACATGACCCTGCTGCCGATCGGACACAGCGATCTGGTGGAGGCCGCAACCCCCGCAGCCGACCAGCTCTTCGTCGGCGTCTATCGCTCCTTGGCCGTGGTGACCGGACCGATCCTGCGGACCAGCAGTCCGTCCACCCTGCCCGAGCAGTGGACCGCCGCACTGCCGGCGCAGGCAACGGTGTTCCTCAACACCGATCCGGAGTACTCGGTCGGTGCATTCGCGCGCTGGGAGGACGGGATACTGCGCCGGTCGTTCGCGGCCAACCCTGTCGACATCTACGAGAACATCGGCCTCCCGTTCATCTTCGAGGGCCCGTTCTGGGCCGGTGAACGCCCGCTCGTCTACGCCGAGGGCGCCATCCCGGACCCCCAGGCCCTCCCCTTCCATCCGCAGGAGTTCGCCGAGGAGGCCATGCGGAGCTGGCTGGGCTTCCGCATCACCACCCCACGCGACCCGTCGGACTCCGATCCGCACTCGATCCAGTTGTCGGGCTTTGCGATTCGGCCGAAGGGTTATCAGCCCGACCAGCGTTCGGATGAACGGAACCTCGCCGAACAGCACCATTCCAAAGGCCAGTATCCGACCGAGCATCCGCAGCGACCCGCCGAGGAGTCGGCGCCCGCACCTGCGGCCAAGCGCGTGGCCCGGTGGTTCGGATTCGGACCCAAGGCCTGATTCAGGCCTGACGCGCAAGCCCGGTCATCGAGCCCGGTCAGCGAGCGCGTTCGTAGAACGCCAGGGCGGCGGCGGTCGCGACGTTCAGCGAATCCGTTCCGCGTGCCATCGGGATGCGTGCGCGCACATCGCCCGCACGCATCGCCGTCTCTGTCAGCCCCGGACCTTCGGCGCCCACCATGAACGCCACGCGCGGGGCATCCACCACCTCCGACAGGGTCGCCACCTCCGGGTCGGGGGTGAGTGAGATGATGCGAAAGTCGTTGCTGCGCAATACGTCCAGGTCTGCCGGCCAGCTCGTGGCATGGGCGAACGGAACCAGCAGTACGTGACCCATCGACACCCGGACCGATCGGCGGTAGAGCGGATCGGCGCATGCCCCACCGAAGATCACGGCATCCACGCCCAAACCTGCCGCGTTACGGAAGATGCTGCCGATGTTCTCGTGGTCGTTCACACCTTCGAGCACGGCGACGGTGCGGGCGTCGGCCAGGACGTCAGGCAGCGCAAGGGGTTCGGGGCGGCGCGCCACGGCGAGCACACCACGATTGAGGTGGAAGCCCACCACCTGGGCCATCACGTCTGCGTCAGCGCGAAAGAACGGCACCCCGCTGACCGCAGGATCGGTGAGAGTCTCACCGAGTTCACGCAACCTCTTGTCCACGCCGAAGAATGCGTGCGGCGCGAACCGGGAAGCGACCATCCGCTGCGCCACGAGCACACCCTCCGCGATGACCAGCCCCCGTCCGGGGCGTCCTCCGGCGAGGACCGGGAGATCCGGCCGCCGGTCGACCGAGTTGAGGTCGCGGAAGTCGTCCACGCGTGGGTCGTCGGGGTCGTCGATGTCGATGACCGTCACCGCGAGGTCAGAGATAGGTCCTGCCTGGTGAGCGTGCGATCCGACCATCCGACTAGTTTGCCCGACGGCCGATATGGCAGGTTGAACGGGTGAGCAAAGGTAATCTGACGCTTCGTCGCGCAAATGAATCCGACTGGCCGGCCATCGCGACCGCAGACGCCCGGGCCTTCGCGTTCGTCAACCCGCTCGACGAAGAGGCGCTGGCCGACATCCGCTCGAAAGTTCGCGATGACGACGTCATCGTGGTGCACGACATGTCCGATCCAGAGCGGCCGACGCTGGTCGGTGTGTCGATGTTCTTCCGGATGACGATGTCGGTTCCCGGCGGACATCGGGTATCGCTGCCCGGGTTGTCCTGGGTGTCGGTGGCCTCGACTCACCGCCGCCGCGGCATCCTGCGGATGATGATCACCGAGTTGTTCGAGCAATGGGAGCGCGAGCAGTCCGTGTTCTCGATCCTCACCGCATCAGAGGGCACCATCTACGAGCGATTCGGTTACGGCCCTGCCGCTTTCGAACAGCAGGTTCGGATCGACCTGCGCCGCGCACAACTGCGCGCACCGGCCCCCGAGGATTCGCGGGTTCGCTACGCCGACCCGGACCAGATCCGCGACCGCGTTCCCGAACTACATGACCGCTGGGTCTCCACCAGGCCCGGCGCTATCGTCCGGGCGCCGGTGTGGTGGAACATGATCTTCGCCGACCGTCCGATCCTGCGTGACGGACGAAGCGGTCTGCACTACCTGCTGCATCCCGACGGCTATGCGAGCTACCGGATCCACCACGAGTCGGAAAGCGTGTCGGTGGCGGAGGTCTCGGAGTTGTTCGCCGTCACCGACGAAGCGCATTCCGATCTCTGGAGGGTGCTGGTCGGCCTGGATCTACTGCCCGCCATCACCGCGACAACGCCGGTCGACGACCCGCTGCCGCTGAAGCTGACCGATCTGCGTGCTCCGTCCGTGACGGGTATCCGCGACAGCATGTGGCTACGGATCCTCGACGTGCCGGCGGCTCTGACGATGCGCGAGTACGGTCTCGACGCCGAGTTCGTGATCGAGGTGTCGGACAAGTTCCGCCAGTCGGGGGGTCGCTTCAAGCTCGCCATCACCGACGGCCGGGCCGAGGTCACCGAGACCGATGCCGAACCGACGGTCACGATGGACATCTCCGTGCTGGGCAGCCTCTACCTCGGGGCGTACCGGGCGGTGGACTTCGCATCGGCAAAGCGACTCTGGGCCGTCGACGGGCACACACTCCATGCGCTGGATCAAGCGCTGAGCACCGATCGCAAGCCGGTGGCGGGCACGTTCTTCTAGTCCCGCTCTGGGGCGCGGCGTTCAGTCGCTCTCTGCGACGATCGATTCGATGATGCCGACCGCGTCACGCAGCGTCGCCATCTGGTCGTCGTCGAGGCGTTTGAGCTGGGCACGCAGCCATTCCTCACGAGCATTCGCCTCATCGACCACAACGTCGGTTCCCGACGGCGACAGCGCCACGATCACCTGGCGTCCATCAGTGGGGTGCGGTTCGCGCTTCACCAGGCCGAGGTCGGCCAGGGATGCGATGACCCTGGTCATCGACGGAGGTTGCACACGTTCCCTCGCCGCGATGGCGCCCGGCGTCATCGGGCCTTCCCTGTTGAGGGTTGCCAACGCCGAAAGCTGTGTCAGCGACACCGGCGAAGCCGACCGGCGACCGCGCAAATGCCTGGTCAACCGGACAACGGCGATCGCCAGATCGCTCGCGAGCTTTTCGTCATTGTGATCCACGCGATCAAGGATAGGTGAGGCCGCGCTGAATGCACCATGAACCGGCGATGTTCATGTGTTCGGTTCACGAGTGAATGCTCGTTAACTTTTTAAAAGACAGTTCGTCTCGTAGTGCTGCACAAGCCATCCCCACGTCTGAGATTACGCCTGGACGAGTGGCTAAACGAGTGAACTTTCGACTGCGTACGAGTTGGCCTGCCACGTTTCCGTCACTAGTGTCGACTGCATGCCCGAACCCATTCCATCGCTGCCGCGAGCACTGACGGCACCGGAGCCGGTGATCGCGGTGGGCATGATCGGTTTCCTCATCGCGACCGTGCTGGTTGCCGTCTGGGACCTGGGAACCGACAACACGCTCACCATTTGCCTGGTGGGCCTGGGCGTTGGTCTGTTCGGCTGCTTCGTGGTGTCCCTGCAACGGTGGGCGATCCGGCGAGGGAGCCGCGCCGCCCAAGACGGTCTGTCCTGAACACGACACAGGTCGCCGACGCCACGAAGACCACGCCCAGGAGCCAGCCTGCGACGACATCGGTCATCCAGTGCACGCCGAGGTATACGCGACTCCAACCGATGGCGACAGCCAGTACAGGAGCCGCGAGGAGCACCAGGCGGTGCGCTCTCACCCACGAACTGCTGTGATAGCCGGCGACCGCGATCAGGCCGTAGACGATCGTCGCCATCATCGCGTGTCCGGACGGCATGGAAAAACGTGTCGATGGCCAGCAAGCGGGCTTCTGCGGGCGGCCGTTCCCTTCCGATCAGGTGCTTGAGCCCGACCATCAGGCCGTACGCGATCAGTGACCCGGCCCCGACCAGCACCGCCGACCGCGCTTGTCGCAGCACGAGCAACGCGATGGTCGCCAGCACCGCCACCAGCGTCAAGGTGACGGTGTCGCCGAGGGTGGTGACGACCTTCATCGTCCGGGTCCACGCGTCGGTCCGGTTCGCGACCGACCATTCCCAGACAGAACGGTCCGGCCCGAAGACAAGGGACTCGGTTCGGAGAATGCCCGTCGGGTCAGTCAGGGATGACGCGGAACTCGGCATCGATGTGGAGAACCCCTTTCTGATCGCGCCAGAACGGAACCCGGCGTCGACTCGTGGTGCCGTCGTGGTGCACCTCGACAACCAATTCATCATGTACCCGGATGGGACCGGTGGGCAGCGGCCTGCTCTGCATCAACGCCGATCGCAACGCGCCGGGCTCGGCCTCCCATGTGGACGGCCTGCCCTCCTGCACCGGTTCTGCGGCGAATTCCTCGGTCGCGAGCGGCATGTCGAGAAGGTCGGCGAGCGCCGATGCCAGCCCGATCTGCGACGGCACCACGGTGATGAGTCGACCGGGGTCGATGGCGGCGGCGAGCCAGGGGGCGTCCAGGACAACCGCGTCCTGCGCCACGTCTCCGGCGAGAGTTCTTGCAGCCGTTGGTGGTTCGATGTCGTCCAGCTCGATGCGGCCGGCCCGCAGCGCCTCGGCGAGGGCAGTGTGTGCTGTGGCCGCCACCAGCGGTGAGACCGCGCGGTCGGCCGCGGACAGCCGGTTCAGGATGAGCCGAGCCGCGTCGATGTCCTCGACATCGGCATTGCCCAGCGCGCCGGAGATCTCGTCACCGTGCGGGTGATCGATGGGGTCGAGCAGGCCTGCGACGGTCCGGTCGCTCGGTGCGCGCCAGCCCCCGAGCGGTACGCCGTCGACCACCGCATAGTGTCGCAACCACCAGCAGGTGTACCCGGAGCGATCGGCCAACAACGTTGCCGCGTCGGCAGATTCGACCAGCAAACTCAGCGCCTCCGGCCAGCGATCGGGGTCGACCAGGTCGAGATCGCGGACCGCTGCCAGCGTCTGCGGCGCATCGTCCAGTGTGCTCCACCACTGCTCTTCGTCGGGCAGGTCGTGGTCGGGGCCGGTCGGATACTCCTCACGCAGCACCGTGAAGTCCCAACCCACGCCCAGAGCGCGGAACGCCGCCTGGCCGAACTCCTCCACCAGATCGGCCGAGACGATCCCGAACGGCGAATCATCGATCAGCACAGCCGAAAGCGGACTGCCCGGCAACAGCAGCTCGTCCGCCGGTCGCACGTCGTCGTCATCGGTGGGGAGCTGCAACTGGCCCAGCCAGGTCGGAACCACCACGTCCGGAGCCGCGCGGAGCAGACCGAGCACACTCCGCACCAGACGTTCGTCGGCCGGGTCCTCGTCGATCTCACTGCGTAGGGCAGGGTCGGACAACATCTCCCCCACCGTGATCCGCTGAGCACCGAGCCGTTCGAGCAGATCGTGGTTCGCTGCAGGATGGACGGTCGGGAGCCAGCTGGGGGCGACAACGTCGGCATCCTCGTCGCCGCGGTACGGCGGCAACACGGTTCCGCGGGCACCGGGAAGTGTCCGTCCGTCGGTCAGGGGCACCGGGAGCGCCCCGAGTTCGTCGACCTGGCCCTGCGCCACCACCGACAACTCGGCGTAGAGGGCTCCCCACCACCGTGGTTCGCGTTCGGAACCGGTGAGCCGTTCGGCCACCTCGGCCAGACCGATCTCCGTCACACCCACCGACCTCAGCGTGCTGAGCGAGCCCCGGCCGGACAGGTCCGGGTGCACCAGCGTCGTGATGACCTCTCCCAAGAGGTCGGCGAGCCCGGCGGTGAGGTCGGGCAGCACCTCGGCCCGGGACGCGATCAGGTCGTCGCCCTCGGCACCCGGAACCCAGGCGTGCCCGGCCAACTCGGCGATCAGCGCTTCACGCAGTTGTTCGTCGTCGCGTCCGGCCGCGAACCCCGGTGCCGGGACGAGCCCCATTCGCTGATCGATGGGCAGCTCGGCCACGATCTGTGCGTAACCCTGTGCCAACACGGCGATGTCGGCGTCGGGATGCAACCCACGACGATCGGCCGTCAGCTGCACATCGCCGACACAGATGGCCGGCACGGTGAGCTCGACGTCGGTGCGGGTGGGTGCACGCAGCACATCGCGACGCACGCGAACCGGCCTGCCGTCGCGCAGCGGGAGCAACCAGCGGGCGCGCGGCGCCACGAGCTCACGCCAGCTCGCACCGCCGACGGAGATGATGTCGCCCTCGCGGACGCGTCGAAAGGTGTTGTCGGGCAGGGTTATTGTGTCGATCGATTCGAGCTCGAGCAGCAATTGCACACTTTCGGCGGCAAAACCGTCGAACATCGCGGCCATGTCGATCGAGTTGTCGATCTCCATCACCACCTCGGTGTCGAAGCCGTCGATCGGCGCGGTGTCGATCGGCCAGGCCAGGCGCAGCGTCGGTACCTGCTCCACGACCGCCCCGTTCGCGGCGAGTTCGGCCCGCGTGCGTTCGGCTGAGAACTCGAATGATCCGCTCTTCGAACGGATCTCGACATGACGCGTCACTGCGGCAACAGCGGTGAACCCCACCCCGAACCGTCCGATCAAGCCGTCGCCGTGTTTGCTCGAGGAACGCAGCGCCGTCAGGGCAGCGGCACCGTCGGAGTCGACAGGTGCGCCGGTGTTCGCGATGTGCAGCCACCGCCCGTCGTGCCACACACGAACCGAACCGATGATCCCGACAGCCGTGGCGGCATCGGCAGCGTTGGCGACCAGCTCGGTCAGCAGGCGATCGCGGTACCCGACGCCGACAAGATCTGTTTCGGCAGCAGTGTCTTCACGCAGGCGGGTGGGCGAGGTGAGCCACGACCCGAGAATCGAGTCGCGCAGACGGCCGAGGCCGAACGGGTCGGACGGCTGCACGACAGGGTCAGGAGTTGGCGTGGATCTCAACCGCGCCGTCGTCGTAGGCATCGTAGGCAGGGCTTCCGCCGCCGGTGGGCGCCTCGACATCCGAGTGGGCGCCGCACCCGTACTCGGCGTGCACCACACGGCCGTCCGCGGCGTATTCGTTGGCGCACACACCGAACGCGGCGCGCAGCGAACCGACAACGGGGAGGTAGAAACCGCAGGTGCCGCAGTTGTGCCGGGCGCTCCTGGCCATCTCGGAAGCGGGACCGTGCTCACCCTCGACCCACCGCGAAGCCGCCTCGAGCCGACCCTCGCGGCTCAGCAGTCGTTTGCGGCCCAGACCCAGTTCGGTCGCCACAGCGGACTCTTCGCTGAAGGGGTCATTGTCGTCGTTGTCGACGTACCCCGGGACCAGGCGTGGGTCGTCGGCCGGTGTCGCCAGCAGATCTCCGGGGTTCAGGTCTCCCGGCCGAACCCGCTCGGCCCACGGAACCCATTCCGGCGCGGTCAGCGCAGTGGAACCCGGCAGCAAGGCC
Organism: Williamsia sp. D3; assembly: GCF_000506245.1. Lineage (NCBI taxonomy): Bacteria > Bacillati > Actinomycetota > Actinomycetes > Mycobacteriales > Nocardiaceae > Williamsia > Williamsia sp. D3. The sequence goes on from NZ_AYTE01000006.1 coordinate 13,306, forward strand.
ACCTCGTTGACCGTGACGTCGTCGCAGCCAGGGCATCCGGCCAGGACCACACACCACTGCCATCCGCGATAGCCGGGCACATGGGCGGCGAAGTAGTGAGTAACCGTGAAGGCGGCCTCGGTGACCGCTTCGAGGTGGTCACCGACCTCTTTGTCGTCGGCGTCGATCGCGGCCCTCGCCTGCGAGACGGCCGCGGTCAGCAGCGCTTCCACGCGTTTCTGCTCGGCGTCATCCCTCTCCTGGTCGACATGACTGCCGGGCCCGTCGTGATCAGTCACTGCGTCTGTCTGCTCGGTAACCGCGTTCACGTCCTCCAGTGTGCCGTATCGGGGCGCGCCGCAAGTGCCCGAGGGTTGGTAGGCCCGCGTCGGATAGGGAACAATCGGGAAAGTGAACCGAGGAAATCAACCACACGATCCTCGTACGACCTCCTCGGGCAGGGGCAGAGGTACTCAGCGCCCCGCCGACCCCGCCGGGCAAGACCCCCGCCAGCCGCCACGACCGGGGCCCGCGGCGCATCCGGGTTCGGCCAATTATCCGGTGGACGGCTCGACGCCGGGAACCCGCCAGCCACGTCCTGGGGGCCAGCCCTCCTATCCGCGCGGCGGCCAGCCCCCCATGCCACCGCGTGGACCGCGACCGCCCAGTGGCCCTCCCAACGGTGGTCCTGCTCAAGGCGGTCCGCCGCCCGCGTCCACCGCCGCATTCCCCCCTCACGACGACAGCCGGCGGAACGACACTCGCCAGCAGACATCGCGCAACCCGCATCTGCCGCCACTGGACGAGACCGACTACCACCGCGAGGAATCCGGCGGCCGGGCAATGCCCCGCAAACTCACCGTCACCCGCGTTGCCGCGCTTCGAGGCCGGGAACTGACATCGAAGGGCCTGGGCAAGATTCATCAGGCCGCCACCGCCGACGGTGCCGACCGTTCTGGTCTGACCGCGTTGACCTATCCGACGGTGGTCAACTTCGCAGTCGACGCCGCGATGACGATCGCGTTGGCCAACACCTTGTTCTTCGCCGCCGCAAGCGCGGAATCCAAAGGCAAGGTCGGTCTCTACCTGTTGCTGACCATCGCGCCGTTCGCGATCATCGCCCCACTGATCGGGCCGATGCTCGACAAACTCCAGCGGGGCCGTCGGATCGCGATGGCCGGCACCTTTGCCGGGCGCACCGTGCTGGCCCTGCTGGTGATGGCGAACTGCGGTTGGGACGACGCCGCGAACCAGCTGACCTACGACCCCTGGGTGCTCTACCCATGCGCACTCGGAATGTTGGTGCTGTCCAAGTCATTCGGCGTGCTCAAGTCGGCCGTCACACCGCGTGTCCTGCCGCCGACCATCGACCTGGTCCGGGTCAACTCCCGGCTGACCACATTCGGGTTGGTGGGCGGAACGATCCTCGGCGGTGGTGTGGCAGCACTGTGTGAAGTGTTGCTGGCCAAGGTCCTTCCCCTCCACCTGCCCGGAGCCATGGTGTGGCTGGCCATCATCACCGTCGCCGGCGCCGTGCTGTGCATGCGCATCCCGTCGTGGGTGGAGGTCACCGCGGGCGAGGTCCCCACCACACTGACCTACCACGGTGAACCGGCACGCGATCCGTTGCGGCGCCCCGATCCTGCCCAGTACCCCCCGCCGGGTGGCGCACAGGCACCGAGCGCAAAACAATCCGGCGAGAAGGCCTCTCCGGTCAAGGCCCTCGCGGCCACGATGCGTCAGCCCCTGGGCCGCAATGTACTCGTCGGTCTCTGGGGTAACGGCACCATCCGCATCCTGACCGGCTTCCTGACCCTGTTCATCGCCTTCTACGCGAAGTCGCAGCAGGGTGGCGGCAGCGGCTGGGCCCAGGTCGCCATGCTCGGCGCGGTCGGCGCGGCCGCCGGCATCGGAAACTTCATCGGGAACGCCACCGGCACACGACTGGAGCTGAAGAACCCCGAGCGCATCATCGTGATGGTGACCGGTGCCTGCGTCGCGGTCGCGGCACTGGCCGCAGCGTTCGGCAGCCTGCTGTTCGTGGCCATCGCGGCACTCGTCGCCTCGGGAACCAGCGCCATTGGCAAGGTCTGCCTCGACTCGTCCATCCAGAACGACCTCCCGGACGAATCGCGGGCATCGGCTTTCGGTCGCTCGGAGACCGTCCTACAGATGAGCTGGGTGTTCGGCGCATCCCTCGGCGTGCTGCTCCCGCCGAACCTCACCATCGGCTTCGGAGTCGTCGCAGGATTGCTGGCCCTGGGCCTGGTGCAGACGTTCGTCACCAACCGGGGCTCTACGCTGGTCCCCGGATTCGGTGGCAAGCGGCCAGACATGACCATGCCCACCGGCGCAATCCATGTCGATCCGCACATCCGCGAGGCCTGGAACAAGGGCGGCGGAGACCGATGAGTTGGGATACATGAGCGCACGCTTGACCACAGGCGAGAAGAAGTTCTTCGCGATCGCCGTCATCACCGTTCTGTTGCTCGTCGCCGTCATCGGCGGCTCGGTGGCCGCGTTGGCCTCCGGACACGAGGACAACGACGTTCCATATCTGCATGTCGCGAACGGCAACACACTGATCACCGTTGAGCCGCTGATCTATTGCTCCATCGAGGTGACGAACTGCGAAGGATCGCCGACCAACAAGCCGGCGCGGATCCCCGTACCGGTCGGCGACGCGGTGATGGTGTCGCTGTCGAGTGACCTGTCCGTCGGGCCCTGGACGCTTGTGGTGCAGTACCTCACGAAAGACGGGTTCGACAACACCGCCGAGGTCTTCTACCGCAGCGACAGCAAACGCACATTCACCCTCGCCTCGACCCGCGACCGGATCCTGGCGACGATCGAGATCAAGCAGCCGTCACAGAAAGAAGACGCGGGCGGCTTCATCCCACGCGGGATCTGGGGCATCGACACCCTTCCCGACGGTGTCGATGTCCCAGCGTCCGACTAGTTCGAAATCCGGCTGGTTGAAGATCCGGCCGGTTGAGGAACCGGCCGCGGTGTCACACGAGTACTGCTAGGTCTCGAGCTCCCGGGCAACGGCCCGCACCACCTCGGAGATCCGGGCGGCGGTCTTGCGGTCGGGGTACCGACCCTTCCGCAGATCTGGCTGAATCTTGCCTTCCAGCAACGTGATCAGGTCGGCCACCATGCCGTGCAGCTCATCAGGACTGTGCCGCTTGGGCTGTTCCTTGCGCGCTTCCCGCGTGTTCTTGGCAACGCTGGGAGCCGGATCGAGAACCTTGACAGTCAACGCCTGTGGGCCGCGACGACCCGCTGCCATGCCGAACTCGACCCGCTGGCCGGGTTTGAGTGCCTCGGTCCCATCGGGGAGCGCGGACGAGCGCACATAGACGTCTTCGCCCTCATCTTGCGAGAGAAAGCCGAAGCCCTTCTCCGCGTCGTACCATTTCACCTTGCCGGTAGGCACTGTGCTCACCCTCATCTACTCGCATTGCCCAAAACGAAAGCGCCCGCTGCGGGCAACTGGCCCAGCCGGACGCGTTCGGTCAGTCTAGCGCCTCGGCCAACCCCCGAGCACACGGGTTTTCGGCCGCCTCGAACCTGCACTACCGTTGTCTACATGCGCAAAGCCGAAGGCAGCCTCTTGCTACGGGCCGCTGTGGGACTGTTCGCCATCGGAGTCATCGCACTGCTCTGGCTGTTTCTGAGTACGCCGATCACCGGTGAGACCGCTCCCCTGTTCGTCTATCTGCTCACCATGTGTGCCCCGCTCGGCTTTTTGCTCGGGCTGATTTTTGCGTTGCGATCAGGGCGACGCCATCGGGACGCCGCTGCGCACCAGGGCCGCGGCTCGAGGTCGCCACTACAGTGACTGACGACATGACGCTCTCAATCGACGGAGCATTGACTCCCACCAGTGACGGCACGGCACTCCGCGCTGCTTACAGCTGCTTTCCGACCGGTGTGGTCGCCGTATGCCACCAGGGCGACGGCGACCCCATCGGCATGGCCGCCAGCTCGTTCGCCACGGTGTCGCTCAACCCGCCACTGGTGTCGCTCTGCGTTCAGAACGAATCGACGACGTGGCCCAAGTTGCGCAGCGCTCCCGTCATCGGGCTGTCGGTGTTCGCCCATGATCAGGACGCCGAGTGCAAGCAGCTCGCGGGCCGGGCCGATGCGCGATTCACCGGGCTGCGGGTGGAAACGACCGACGACGGGGCACTCTTCATCGGCGGAGCGGTGGCCCAGCTCTCGTGCACCATCTACAACGAGATACCGGCCGGCGATCACAGCCTGGTCCTGCTCAAGGTCGAGGCGTTGCGCGCCGACCCGTCGCAGGAGCCGCTCGTGTTCCACGCCAGTGCGTTCCGGGCGCTGGAAAGACGGGCGTAGCAACCACGACTTCGGCGCCCATCAGAAAACGACCGTAGTCAGTTTCCCCCGGGAATCCGACCTCGATCGGGCGATCACCGTAGGCTTGTACAGGTGACCGCCATCGCTCTGGGTATGCCAGCCGGCTTATCCGTCCGCCCGCCCGTCGGGACAGACGCCGTCATGCCCACCAGCGGTCCCATGGTGGACACCTTCGGGCGCGCTGTTCGCGACCTCCGCGTCTCGGTGACCGACCGCTGCAATCTGCGCTGTACCTACTGCATGCCCGCCGAAGGCCTCGACTGGCTCGATCGCGACGACGTACTGACAGCTGCCGAGATCATGCGGGCGGTCTCGGTGGGCGTGCGCGAACTCGGAGTACGAGCCGTCCGGTTCACCGGCGGCGAGCCACTGCTGCGCAAGGACCTCCCGGAGATCATCGAAGCGGTTGCCGCCCTCGACCCCCGACCCGAGATCGCGCTGACCACCAATGGACTGGGCCTGGCCCGGCAGGCGAAACGATTGGCAGCTGCCGGCCTGGACAGGGTGAATGTATCCCTGGACACCGTCGACGCCGCCAAGTTCGCTGCCATCACCCGTCGCGACCGCCTTCCCGACGTGTTGGCGGGCCTCGAGGCCGCGGCCGACGCGGGGTTGACCCCGGTGAAGGTCAATGCCGTGCTCGACACCGCCGGCGGCCTCGACGACGCCGCTGCGCTCCTGAAGATGTGCCTGGACAAGGGCTACCAACTGCGGATCATCGAGCAGATGCCGCTGGACGCCGAACACCACTGGTCACGCACCTCGATGATCACCGCCGACCAGATCCTCGCCCGCCTGCAGCAGGACTTCGACCTGCGGCCCGACGACGTGGCGCGTGGGTCGGCCCCGGCGGAACGCTGGATCGTGGAGGGTCATACCGGGCTCGACGGGAGGCCTGCCCGAGTCGGGGTCATCGCCTCAGTGACCCGCCCGTTCTGCGGCGATTGCGACCGGACCCGGCTCACCGCGGACGGACAGCTTCGCAATTGCCTGTTCGCCACCTCGGAGACGGACCTACGCAGTTTGCTGAAGTCAACTGACGCTACAGATCAGGAAATCGCACTGCGGTGGCGACAGTCCACGTGGGGCAAGCTCCCGGGCCATGGCGTCAACGAGCCAGGCTTCCTCCAGCCCGCACGGTCGATGTCGGCGATCGGGGGCTGACCATGCGTATCTGCGTCCGGTTCTTTGCCGCCGCCCAAGCAGCCGCGGGTGTCGAGCAAAGTGTGGTCGAACTCACTGACAAAGCCACTCTTGCGGATCTGGAAATCCAATTGGGTCAAAGCAATCCACAGTTGGCTGAAGTGCTCGAGAGATGCTCGTATCTGCATGAGTCCGTCGCCGTTCGGGACCGCTCACGGGTGCTCTCGAGTGGCGACACCGTCGACGTCCTGCCGCCGTTCGCGGGCGGTTGAGCGCATCTCACCCTGCGGAGCAGCGGGTCATTCGACCCACATCGGCGTCTCATTCCTTCGGATGATGCTGTGACGTTCCTCACATAACGGTTGGGTTACGGTACGGACACGGGACGACAGTCATACCGATGAGCAGCAGTAATGCCGAAACCGCCGAAAACGGGCCCGACGACACGTCGAAAAGGCCGTCGAAGAAGTTATGTGTAACCACTGATTAACCCGTACCGTCTGTCTCGGTCGACCTGATCGGCCAGACCGCAAGTGAATATTCCCGGCTCGCCGCGCCCAACCTCGTCCCGCGAACCGAGAAACTCCAAACGCATTTCAGGGACGAGGACGGGGGACCCACCATCTCCTGGAGATCACCGGGTTCCGAGAAATCGGAGCCCTTGGGGTGAAGCCCGCGCAAGCGGACCGAGCAACCTCTCGCTCGAACCCGACAGCTGACTTCGTAGGCGCGTGGAGAGAGGAAGTACAACTCATGTCCGGACGTCATCGTCAGCCGACCACCACTGGTCGCACCATCGCCAAGTTCGCCCTCACCTCTGCCGTCATCGGCGGCGGCGCCACCCTCGCCTTCGCAGGCGGCGGCAACGCCGGTGCAGCCACCGACGCCGAGTGGGACCAGGTCGCCTCGTGCGAGTCGGGTAACAACTGGGCCATCAACACCGGCAACGGCTACCAGGGTGGACTGCAGTTCAGCCCGAGCACCTGGACCGGCCACGGCGGCGGCGAGTTCGCCCCCTCCGCCGACCAGGCAACCCGTGAGCAGCAGATCGCTGTCGCCGAGCGTGTTCTCGCCAGCCAGGGACCCGGCGCATGGCCGACCTGCGGCACCGGCCTGAGTGGCGCCACCCCGCGCAACGCTCCCGCTGCGGCCCCGAGCCTCGAGATCCCCGCAGCCCCGGCTGCGCCCCAGGCTCCGGACCTCTCGGCTCAGACCGACGAGATCGCCAACGACCTGAAGTCCGTGTTCAACGATCCCACCGTCCACGCGCTGATCGATCAGGCCAACGCGGCCGGTGACCTCGACGCCGGAACGATCGCGTTCTACAACGAGTACCGGGACTTCCTGCCCCTCCCCTGATCCTCGGGGAGCCCAGACGAAGGGCCTCGCACGCGACCATGAGTCCGTGCGGGGCCCTTTTCCATGTTCCGATGTTGGTGGGTTCGGGCGAGCATTTGCCCACGTCGACCCCGCCCGAACCCACCAATTCTGGGCGGGTGGGGCACTCTGGTCAGGCGCAGCCAACCCATTCGTCGGTGCCGTCGGCGAAAACCTGGTGCTTCCACACCGGGAGTTGGGCCTTGACCTCGTCGACCAGCAGGGCGCAGGTGGCGAAAGCTGCCTGACGATGATCGGCCGCCACGGCCACCACCAGCGCCGCATCACCGATCGCCAACGGACCCACCCGGTGCGTCACAGCGACCGCACGTACGCCGTCGGCCCCGGCTGCGATCTCTGCCACGACCTTCTCTACGACCTCGCCGGCCGTCGGGTGCGCGCTGTAGTTCAGTGCGGTGACGTCGCGGCCGCCGTCGTGATTGCGTACCGCGCCGACAAAACTCACGATGGCCCCAGCTGTTCCGCCTGCCGCCTCCGCCGCGAGAGCCTCATGGTCGGAGGTGGACAGAGGCTCTTCGGTGACCACGGCACGGGCGACGATGGCAGCCATCAGTGGTCGCCTCCGTTGATCTGGTCCAGGGCGTGGGTGAGCACAGGTGCGAGAACTTCGAGGCCGTCACGGACACCGCCCGTGGAACCGGGCAGATTGACGATGAGGGTGCGGCCCGCGACACCGGCCGTGCCCCGCGACAGGACGGCCGTGGGAACTTTGGGCAACCCGCTGTTGCGGATGGCGTCGGCCAGACCGGGTATGTCGCGTTCGATGACCGCGGCGGTCTGTTCGGGGGTCTGATCGGTCGGGTTCAGACCGGTGCCACCGGTGGTGAGGACCAGAGCGGTCTCATCTCCGACTGCTGTTCGAAGTGCTGCGCCGACCTGGTCACCGTCGGGAACCACCACCGGGTCGTTCACCACGAACCCTCGGTCGCGCAACCATTCGACGATGATCGGCCCCGAGCGGTCGGCGTACACACCGCCGGCGGCGCGCGTCGACGCCACGACAACCACTGCAGTGCGGGGATCAGGAGTGCGGGGATCGGCCATCAGTGCCCACCGTCCCGGGTCCAGTGACCCTTCTTGCCGCCGGTCTTCTCCTGGAGGCAGATGTCGGTCATCTGCGCGCGCGGATCTACCGCCTTGACCATGTCGTGCAGGGTGAGTCCGGTCACCGCCACCGCAGTGAGGGCTTCCATCTCGACGCCGGTGCGGTCGGTGGTGACCGCGGTCGCGCGCACCTCGATGAAGTCGGTGCCGAGCTCGAAATCGACGCTCACGGTGCTGAGCGCGACCTGATGGCACAGCGGGATCAGCTCGGGTGTCTTCTTGGCGGCCATGATGCCGGCGATGCGGGCCGTTGCCAGCGCATCCCCTTTGGGCAACCCGCCCGTCGACAACAGCGAGATCACGTCGGCCGTGGTGCGAAAAACCCCGGTGGCCAGCGCTTTACGCGTGGTGACCGCCTTGCCGCCGACATCGACCATCTGCGCCGCCCCCGCCTCGTCGAGATGGCTGAGACGTCCTGGGCCGGGCCGGTCGGTCGGCGCGCTCACCGATCAGCGATTGACGGTGGTTCGCGGGTGAAGGTAAGGCAGGTCGTCGACCGGGAGCGGGAAGGTGACCTCACCGAACGGTGACAGAGCGCCGGAGACGTGCGCGGCGAACTCACTGACGGCGTGCTCACCCTCGGGAACCTCGGGCCAACCATTATCGACGTACTTCTTCTTTTCAGCCACGGGCGTCATTCTGCCATGAGTGGCCCGCATATCATCTACTGGATGAGCCCCGACCAGCCAATCAGTCTGGCCGACGAACTCGCCCGCCGCGACGACGACCAACTGCTCGATCTCCTGCAGTCCCGGCCGGATCTGGCCAGCCCTCCCCCACCCGGGGTCGAGGTGCTTGCGCAGCGCGCGATGTCGGCGGCCTCGATCAACCGATGTGGCGAAGACCTGGACCTGCTGGCGGTGGCGGTGCTCGAGACCATCGCGGCACTGGGTTCGCGATCCGAACAGGCCCGTGGGCTGTCGCCTGTGTCCACCGACGCCATCGTCGAGGCGCTGTCGGAGCGTGCCGCACCCGACGCGATCCGGGCGCGCATCGACAACCTCGTCGACCTCGCGCTGCTGTGGGGGCCGCCCGATGCGCTGGTCACCGGACCGCACATGGCTGCGGCGTGGCCGTGGCGTTCACGTCTTGCGACCGCCCCTGTCAACGCGTTGTCGCTCGCCGAAATCCGAGCAAAGATCGACGCCCTCGGCGACCGGGAGCGTGACTTGTTGTCCACCCTGGCGTCGGGACCCGGCCTGGGACGAACCCGTGACGCCGGTCTCGGACCCGACTCGGATCGGCCGGTCCCGAGATTGGTCCATCAGGGACTGCTCCTGGTTGTTGATGAGCAGACCGTCGAATTGCCGGTGGTGATCGGCCAGCTCATCCGCGGCGAGGATCCAGCCGAGCCATTCGAGCTGCGGCCGCCGGAGCTCTCCGGTGGCGGTGGACGCAAGGTCGGGCTGGCCGAGGTCGATGCCGCGGCCGGTGGCGAAGCGCTCGAGTTCCTGCGGCACAGCGCCGACGCCATCGAGACCCTCGGTGCCCACCCGGCGGCGGTTCTGCGCGCCGGTGGCATGGGCGTCCGGGAGATCCGTCGACTCGCCAAGGCCCTGTCCGTGGACGAGAAACGGGTCGGCCTGGTCATCGAGGTACTCGCCGGGCTCCGCCTCATCGATTCCGGATTCCCCGTGCCCGACCCGTCGGACGGTCTCGAACCGTCGTGGGCCCCGACCACGTCCGTCGACAGTTGGTCGCATCAGGCACCCGAGCGCCGATGGTTCTCCATCGCCTCGGGGTGGCTGGATCTGCACCGCAGGCCGTGGCAGATCGGCGGACGCACCCCGGACGGCACGTTGATCGGCGCGCTGGTCGGTGCGATGCCCGAAGGTGCTGCCCGCGCCGAGCGGCTTCTTGTGCTCCAGGCGCTGGCCGAGGCCAAACCCGGCGCCGACGTCACGCCGGTCGCCCTGGGCAGGCACATCGCGTGGCGCCATCCCCGGTGGCTTCGCCGCATGCCGCAGTCGACGATCATCGAAACACTGGCCGAGGCCCAGTCGCTGGGCCTGGTGGCTCACGGCGCTCTGACATCGGCGGGCCGCGAACTCATCGCAACCGGTACACCCGACGAGGTCGAGGCCGCGACGGTCGCGGCGATGGCCAAGTCCATCCCCGCTCCCATCGACTTCTTCCTGGCTCAGGCGGATCTGACCGTGACCGCCCCGGGACCGCTGACCCCGGAACTCGCCGCCGACCTGGCTCTGGTCGCAGATCTGGAGTCCGGTGGTGCGGCCTCGGTGTACCGGGTGTCGGAGTCGTCGGTTCGCCGCGCCCTCGACGCGGGCCGTACCGGAACCGAGCTGATGACACTGTTCACGTCCCACTCGAAGACCCCTGTGCCGCAATCACTCTCGTACCTCATCGACGATGTCGCGCGTAAGCACGGACAGCTGCGCGTCGGCGTCGCCAGTACGTTCATCCGTTGTGAGGACCCGACGACACTCGCGGCGGTACTCAATTCACCGGTGGCCGAACAGTTGTCGCTGCGGGCGCTGGCCCCGACCGTCGCAGTGTGCGACGACCCCATCATCGACGTCCTGGACATCCTGCGGGCGGGCGGATTCGCCCCGGCAGGCGAGGACTCGGCGGGTGAACTGGTGGACCTGCGTACGCGCGGGGCTCGGCTGCCTACCCCACGGGAACGACGCGCGTCGGCACGCAAGCCGTCGCTCAGCTCACCCGCTCGCGATCGGTTGGCTGCGGTGGTAACCCACATGCGATCACAGGACGCGGCGAACGCAGCCACGCTCACCGCGGCCGGAGCCGGAGGATCGTCGGTGACCGGTGGCGGACTGCCCGCGACCGCATTGCTGCAGACCGCGCTGGCGAACAAGCAGTCGGTACGCCTGGGGTACGTCAACGCCGAGGGCTTCGCGTCCAAGCATGTGGTCGTGCCCCGGATGATCGGCGCCGGCCAGGTGATCGCCCTGGACCCGGGCAGCAACGACGAACACCGGTTCTCACTTCACCGGATCACCAGCGTGGAGATCGTCGACTGATTCCGCGCGCGGCCACCACGGGCCGAGGCCGCCGGGAAGTTCGGCGGCCTGTTGACTGTTGATCACGAAGCGAGTTGCAACATGTAGCAGCTCTCGATCCCCCGGCCACCGCTCGTGGCACAAACTGCTGCTTCTGAGGAGAATGGTTCCTTGTGACTGACGGACCGTTGATCGTGCAATCGGACAAGACCCTTCTACTGGAGGTCGACCACCCCCAGCTGCCGAGGCGAGGGCCGCGATTGCGCCGTTCGCCGAGCTCGAGAGGGCTCCCGAGCACGTGCACACCTACCGGGTGACACCGCTCGCCTTGTGGAACGCTCGTGCCGCCGGGCACGACGCCGAGCAGGTGGTCGATGCGCTGGTCACATTCTCCCGTTACGCGGTGCCGCAGCCTTTGCTGATGGATGTCGTCGACACCATGGGCCGCTTCGGCCGGCTACAGCTGGTGAAGAGTCCGGTGCACGGATTGACCCTGGTCAGCTTCGACCGCGCGGTGCTGGTCGAGATCATGCGCAACAAGAAGGTGGCGCCGATGCTGGGCGCCCGGGTGGACGACGACACGGTCATCGTTCATCCGTCCGAGCGCGGCCGTCTCAAGCAGATCCTGCTGAAGGTGGGCTGGCCTGCCGAGGACCTCGCCGGGTATGTCGACGGCGAAGCCCACGAGATCAAACTGGACGAGAACGGCTGGGAGCTGCGTGACTACCAGCAGCTGGCTGCCGAGTCGTTCTGGGCGGGTGGTTCCGGTGTGGTTGTGCTGCCCTGTGGTGCAGGCAAGACCATGGTCGGTGCGGCCGCGATGGCCACGGCGCAGGCCACCACGCTGATCCTCGTCACCAACACGGTCGCCGGCAGGCAGTGGAAGCGCGAGCTCATCGCACGGACGTCGCTGACCGAAGAAGAGATCGGCGAGTACTCGGGTGAGCGCAAGGAGATCCGCCCTGTCACCATCGCCACCTATCAGGTGATGACCCGCAAATCCAAGGGCGAGTACCGCAATCTTGATCTGTTCGACTCCCGCGACTGGGGGCTGATCATCTATGACGAGGTCCACCTGCTGCCCGCGCCGGTGTTCCGGATGACGGCGGATCTGCAGTCGCGGCGCCGCCTCGGTCTCACCGCCACGCTGGTGCGTGAGGACGGCCGGGAAGGCGACGTCTTCAGTTTGATCGGGCCCAAGCGCTACGACGCGCCGTGGAAGGACATCGAGGCGCAGGGCTGGATCGCTCCCGCCGAGTGCATCGAGGTTCGGGTGACACTCACCGACAACGAGCGCCTCGAGTACGCGGTCGCCGAGCCGGAGGAGAAGTACAAACTCTGTTCGACGGCGCACACCAAGATCAATGTGGTGAAGTCGATCCTCGAGCAGCACAAGAACTCTCAGACACTGATCATCGGCGCCTACCTGGACCAGCTCGACGAACTCGGCGCTGCCCTCGACGCACCCGTGATCAAGGGGTCGACGAAGAACAAGGAGCGCGAGGAGTTGTTCGCGAAGTTCCGCACCGGCGAGATCCAGACGCTGGTGGTCTCGAAGGTCGCGAACTTCTCGATCGATCTCCCCGAGGCGTCCGTCGCGGTCCAGGTGTCGGGCACATTCGGTTCTCGCCAGGAAGAGGCTCAGCGGCTCGGGCGCTTGCTGCGCCCGAAGGCCGACGGTGGTCAAGCGCACTTCTACTCGGTGGTCTCGCGCGACACGGTCGACGCCGACTACGCTGCACACCGCCAGCGGTTCCTCGCCGAGCAGGGGTACGCGTACCGGATCACCGATGCCGACGATCTGCTCGGACCCGCCGTCGGCTGACGATCTTTGGGCTGACGATGTTTGGCCGGCGATCTGGGGGGGCGTGCATCGGCCGACGACGCGGGGGTGGAACCACCGGCAATGGGCATCTGACGATCGGCAAACTGTAAGCTGTCGAGGTGTCCACTGCGACGTTCGAGCGGAGTGACCCGCAGCTGTTGTCGGTCGGCTATCGGCTCACGGGCAGTGTTGTCGCTGCCCTCGGCATAGCGGCCGACGGCGGTTCCACCTCAGACCCGGCAGACCGCTTGGTCCGCACAGTGCGGGCCGCTCTCGCGGCACTGCAGGCGGTTGCGGTACGCAAACAGACCTACACCGGGCCGTGGCTTCCCGAACCCATTGTCCTCGAACCTGATTCGTTCGAGGACCCGCTGGCGTCGGCCGTGGCAGGCCACGGCGCACGCCTGGCCACGATGGTGGCCCTGGAAGCACTGTCCCCCACCACCCGCATCTCGTATGTTCTTCGGGATTGTTTCGGAACACACGCCGGACAGATCGCCGGCGCACTGGCCATCTCGGCCGACAAGGTCAACCGGCTCGCCGACAAGGGTGCCGAGCTGATGGCCGACACGCTGCAGCCCGACAGCATCGAAGACCACAACGAGGTGGTCGCGCAAGGCGTGCTCGCGTTGACGCTGGGCGACATGGAATCGCTTGCGGCACTTGCTCACCCGGATCTGACGTACTTTGCCGACAGCAACGGGGTCACGAGGTCGGCAACCGGCCCGATCGTCGGCTCGGCCACCGTCCTGCGACTTCTCTCCACCGTGATGACCCGGTACGGCAGCGAGATGACCCGCCACACGCGTCCCGTGCTGATCAACGGCGAGATGGGCCTGCTCACCGACGCCGGGATCCGTGAACAGAGTCCCCTGCATCGGCGGGTGACGGCGCTGGCCGTCAGCGGCGGCAAGATCGTCGCGGTGTACGACCTGTCGAATCCGGACAAGCTCACCGGGACACCACTCTTCCGATGACCAGCGAAACGAAGCCGGGAGCCCGCATGCGGACGGTCAAGCGCCTACAGCCGTTCTCGTCCACCATCTTCGCCGAGATGTCGCAGCTGGCGGCCGAGCACGATGCCATCAATCTCGGTCAGGGATTCCCGGACACCGACGGCCCGGCGGCGATGCTCGCCGCGGCACAAGAGGCCATCGCGACCGGCCAGAACCAGTATCCGCCCGGTCCAGGCATCCCGGCGCTGCGGGATGCGGTGGCCCAGCACCAACTCGATCACTATGGCCTGCAGTACGATCCGGCCACCGAGGTACTGATCACGGTCGGCGCCACCGAGGCGATCGCTGGAGCCATCATCGGGCTGGTCGAGCCCGGCGAACGGGTGGTGATGATCGAGCCGTATTACGACGCCTACGCCGCCGCGACAGCGATGGCCGGTGCTGAGCGGGTGACCATCCCTCTGATCACCGATGGCGACGGTTTTGCGCTCGACCACGATGCCCTTCATGCGGCCGTCACCCCCGAGACGGCCATGGTGGTGATCAACAGTCCGCACAACCCCACCGGCACAGTGCTTTCCGATGAGGATCTGAAGGCCATCGCCCAGGTATGCATCGACAACGACGTGCTGGTGCTGACCGACGAGGTCTACGAGCACCTGGTGTTCGACGGGCGGGTACACACTCCTCTGGCCACGCTGCCCGGGATGCGCGAGCGCACGTTGCGGGTGTCATCGGCAGGCAAGACCTTCAACGTCACCGGCTGGAAGGTCGGGTGGATCAGCGGTCCGGCCGAGTTGATCGCAGCTGCGCGAGCCGCCAAGCAGTTCATGAGTTTTGTCGGCAGCGGTCCGTTCCAACCGGCAATCGCCGTCGCCCTGGGCACGGAGATGGAATGGGTCCGGCGATCGTCGGCCGGGTTGCAGCGTAAGCGCGACCTCATCTCCGCCGCGCTGACGGACGTGGGCTTCGGGGTCCACCGCAGCGAGGGCACTTATTTCGTCTGCGCCGACCCCCGGCCGCTCGGCTACCACGACGGCGCCGAGTTCTGCCGCGATCTGCCTGCTCGCATCGGGGTGGCCGCGGTCCCGGTCAGCGCGTTCGTCGACCACCCCGAGCAGTGGACCCATCTGGTGCGGTTCGCGTTCGCCAAGGAAGACACCGTGATCGAACAGGCAGCCGAGCGCCTTCGCGCCCTGTCCTGACGGTCGAATGCCTGATCAGGCGCCGATTCGCGATCAGACGTCGGCGCCCACCGGCAGCAACCGCAGCAGCACATCGTTCACCGTGAGGATTCCCGGCTCACGGTTGTCGGCGTCGACGACCACCATCACGTGGTTGCTCTCGGCCTTGGCCCGCTGCAGCGCCTCGTAGACCGGGGTTGTCCCGGGCAGGGTCAGCACCGGGCGCATCAGCTCCAGAGCAGGACTGCTCTGCGGCACCCCGATGGTGTCGCGCACGTGGACCATTCCCTCCACCGTCTGGCGACCCCTGACCAGGATCCGCAGATGTCCACTGCCGGTGGCGGCTTGGCGAACCTGCGCCACGGTGGCATCGGCTCGCACACTCACCGGCTCGATGCCCGGCGTCAGCAGTTCCCCGATCGTCACGCTCTCCAACTCCAGGGCGGCCATCAACTGGCCGTGGTAGCGCTCGTCGAGCGTGCCGACCGTCGCCGAGTGCTCGACGAGGTGCCGTAGCGTCGCCGAGTCCTGCCCGGACTCGAGCTCGTCGACCGGTTCGACTCCCACCTTGGCCAAGAACCAGTTCGCCATGTGGTTGAGCGCCAACAAGATCGGCCGGGTGAGCACCATGAAACCCCTCATCGGCAAGGCGAGCAGCGTGGCCGATCGTTCGGGGTGAGCAATGGCCCATGACTTCGGTGCCATCTCACCCACAACCAGGTGCAGGAATGTGACGATGATGAGAGCCAGAACGAACCCGGCCACGTCGGCCAGCCACCGCGGGGCGCCCCAGTCATCGAACAGCGGGGTGAGCCAGTGATGCACAGCGGGTTTGGTCACCGCACCGAGGGCCAGGGTGCAGACGGTGATGCCCAACTGCGAACCCGCCAGCAACACCGACAGTTCGGAAGCGCTGCGCAGGGCAGCGCGGGCCGAGCGGCTGTCGGGTGCGGCGTCTTCCAGTCGGTGCCGGCGCGCGGCGATCAGTGCGAACTCGACGGCGACGAAGAAGGCA
Organism: Williamsia sp. D3; assembly: GCF_000506245.1. Taxonomy (NCBI): domain Bacteria; kingdom Bacillati; phylum Actinomycetota; class Actinomycetes; order Mycobacteriales; family Nocardiaceae; genus Williamsia; species Williamsia sp. D3. Next base: position 29,277 of record NZ_AYTE01000006.1, read on the forward strand.
CTCGCAGCGATCAACGCCACCGTGATGGCCAGGACAATCCATGGACTACTCATGAGTGGATCTCCGAACCGCTGATGGTCACCAGAAGCGATGACGGAACCCGGTTGTCGATGGCCAGCACCTGCGCCTTCAGAAGTCGCGGGGCCGGAGTCGACTCATCGACCAGGTCGGCCGGGTCGGGCGAAAGTGGGATGGCGACAACGTCGTTCACGGCGGGAAAGTCCGCGAAGTGGGAAACCACCAAACCCGAGAGCGTTTCGACATCGCCTTCCGGTATTCGATGTCCCACCAGGCGTTCCAGCTCGTCGAGGTGCACATCCCCGGCGATCGTCCAGCCGTCCTCGCGCGACCCGCTGATAGCGACGTGACCGTCGTCGTGTTCGTCGGCGATGTCACCCACCAGTTCTTCGGCGATGTCCTCGAGGGTGATCACTCCGGCGAATCCGCCGTACTCATCCACCACGAGTGCCATCTCCGCCGATGCGCCCACCAATCGCGAAACCACCTGCGGCAGAGGAAGACTGGTGGGTACGATCACCGCTTCGCGCATGCAGGACGCAGCGTCGGCACCGTCCGGCTGCGCCGACAGCAGGTCATGTAGATCGATCACACCCAGCAGATCATCGGAAGTCGTACCGACCACGGGATAACGCGTGTGGCCGGTCCCCATCGTTGTCAGCACCTGCGTCACCGGGGTGTCGGCACGCACGGTGTCCACCCGGGCGCGCGGCACCATCGCGTGTTCGGCGGTGCGATCGGGGAAGTCGAGGATCCGGTCCAGCAGCGCGGAGAGTTCCGCGGGCAACTCGCCGGCATCGCGAGACCTGGCGACGATGTGCTCGAGATCGCGAGCGGTCGCCGAGTGCTCAACGTCGTGCACCGGTTCGATGCGCAGGGCTCGCAGCAACAGGTTCGACGACTGGTCGAACAACCAGATCAGCCAGCCGAAGAGCGAGAGATAGATGGTGGTCGACAGCGCGAGCCGGCGCGCGACGGGTTCGGGGCGCGCGATCGCGAGGTTCTTCGGGAACAGCTCGCCGAAGAGCATCTGGACGAAGGTCGAGAACACCACCGCGACGACCGCCCCGACGGCGATACCTACGCCGGTGGGGATGCCGACACCGCCGAGCAATTCACCCAATCCCCGGCCGATGAGCGGTTCGGCGACATAGCCGACCAGCAGGCCGGTCACGGTGATCCCGAGCTGCGCCCCGGACAACATGAATGATGTGCGCCGGGTGACCTCGAGCGCGCGGGCAGCACCCGCATCACCTGCCTCGGCCCGGGCCTTGAGACGGGATCGGTCAACCGACATGAAAGCGAACTCTAGGGCAACAAAATAGCCGGTCATCGCGGTGATGAGCAGGACGACGCCGACACCGAGAGCGATGGTCAGGACAATCAACGCCGGGTCAGCCCCGCTCGCGGTTGTTCGCTGGTGATGCTGGTGATGCTGGACGAAGATGGGCGCGATGCGCTCGACATGACTCTTTCTGGCAGATGGCACGTTCGTCGGCGACGAACCGTCGTTGGTAAAGAGTTACTTTACCTAAGGTCCGACAGTCTCGCCAAACATTTTATTCGCACGCGTGTTCGATACGAGTTATCCTGAAACCATGAATGCCGGTCGCCAGGCCTCGCTGTTCGAGGAAGTATCCACGGACCCGGCGCTGTCGGAGCTGGGAAGCGCAGTGGTCAGGCGCCCGCTCACCCACGGCGCCTGGGTGGACCTGCGGCCCGGCTGGATAGTCGGCGCGGACGAACTGTTCAACCGCCTGTCTGCCGACGTGCCCTGGCGCGACGAGCGGCGCACGATGTACGACCGAGTACTCGATGTGCCCCGTCTGCTGTGCCACTACGGGGAACATGCGCCACTGCCGCATCCCCTCTTGGACAGATGTCGCGACGCCCTCGGCCATCATTACCGCCGCGAGCTACCCGAGGGGTTCGCCACTGCCGGACTCTGCCTGTACCGCAACGGAAACGACAGCGTGGCCTGGCATGGAGACAAGATCGGCCGGGGAAAGACCGAGGACACGATGGTCGCCATCGTGTCCCTCGGCTCACCCCGGCCGCTCCTGTTACGTCCGGTCGGCGGCGGCGCTTCGTTGAAGTTCACCGTCGGCCACGGCGACCTGCTCGTCATGGGCGGCAGCTGCCAGCGCACGTGGGAGCACGCGGTGCCCAAGACCACCGGTGTGGGGCCCCGCGTCAGCGTGCAGTTCCGGCCGCGCGGTGTGCTGTGAGCTCGACTACCGCGAAACCTGCTCGAACGAGTACTCGACCCCGGTGAGTGATTCGGACAGGTCCCACAGCCCGGCTGCCATCAGCTCATCGTGTGATCGCTTGTTCGACTTGGCGGGGCCGGGTGCTCCGCGCATCCCGCCCAACTGGGTCGGGCCATAGAAGGCACCCGAACGCGCCTGCGGTGACGTTGCCGCATACAGCTGCGGAAGTGCGCCGTCGGCAGCGGACTGGGCGACGTACGAGCCACCCAGCGCCATCACGCGATCCCAGATCGACTCTGTGTGCGACTGCAACTCCGTCGACGCATAACCGGGGTGCGCCACAATTGATTTCACGTGCGAGCCCACCGCCGTGAGACGCTTGGCCAACTCATACCCGAACAGCAGGTTGGCCAGTTTGGACTGACCGTAGGCCGGCCACCGCGAGTACCGACGCTGGCGGTAGTTGGGGTCTTCGAGATTCATCTTGCCGATCTGGTGCATGGACGACGACAACGTCACCACCCGATCGGACACCTTGGGCAAGAGCAGACCGGTGAGCGCGAAGTGCCCGAGATGATTTGTGCCGAACTGCATTTCGAAACCATCCGCGGTGCGCCCCTGCGGGACTGCCATCACGCCGGCGTTGTTGATCAGCACGTCGACCGGGCCCGTCCGCTCGGCGCATGCGCGGACCGAGTCCAGGCTCGCCAGGTCGAGTTCGGTGATCGTCGCGTTGTCGCCGATCCGCGCGGCGACCGGCTCCGCCTTGGCGACGTTGCGGCAGGCGAGGATCACCTGCGCACCCGCTGCGCCCAACGCGAGTGCGCTCTGCTCACCGAGCCCGCTGTTCGCTCCGGTGATGAAGAATGTTCGTCCGGTTTGGTCAGGAATATCCGATGTGTTCCAGCTCATTCTCACAACCTACCTTCGTTCGGGTCCCGCTCGGTTAGTTCGAAACATCTCATCGTCGGGGACGCAGCCCCAGCACCGTCGCCGGTATCTTCAGTGCACCCTCGACCAGTGTCCGGAGGTTCCACTCTTCCGAATCCTTCGCCAGGGCAACGGTGTACAGCTTGGTGGGCTCCGCGCGCCCACGCAGCACCAGCGACCCGATCGAGTGCCACTCTCCCTCCTCGACCTCGGACGCCGCAAGCGCCGAACCACTCGCCAGCACGTGTGAACGCACTGATTTGGCGGCCTCGGACAGTCGTGCCGATTCGTTGACGGCGTCCCCCACCACGGTGTACTCGTACCGCGTGGTCGCGCCGATGTTGCCGGCAAACACCACACCTGCCGAGACACCGATCGAAAACCGCAGTGGCCGCAGTACTTCGAGCTCGGAATGCAGATCGCGCGCCGCGGCGAGCGCGGCTCCTGCCGGGTCGTCCACGGTGCTGGGCGCCCCGAAGATCGCCAGCGCCGCATCACCCTCGAACTTGTTGATGAAGCCGCTGTGCCGATCGACCACATCGGCGACGATCGCGAAGAAACTGTTCAAGATGGCCGCCACGGTGTCCGGGGCTTCGCGTTCAGCGAGCCGGGTGGAGCCCTGGATGTCGACGAAAAGGACTCCGACAAAGGTGTTCTCGCCATGGAAGCCGTCGCCGCGTTCCATCGCGAGCTTGGCCACACCGTCGCCCACATGTCGCTCGAAGAGTTCGCGGATCTGCTCGCGCTCGGCGAGTCCACTGACCATGTCGTTGAATCCCTGCTGCAGGATGCCGAGTTCGGAGGAGTCGTAGACGTCGAGGACGGGATACGTGTGCGCCACCTGCACCTCCTCCATACCCACGCGGATCTCACGCAGCGGGTCGGTGATGGACCGCGACACCAAGAACGTGGCGCGGATGCCGCCGAGGAGACAGAACGTCGCCAGCACGACGGTGGGGGCGTCCAGTACATAGCGATTCTCGGGCAACCAACCCGTCGCGCGGCCCACGTTGATGGCGATGATGCCCAGCAAGGGCACCGCGGAGAACACGATCCACACGGCGAGAAGCCGTTCGCGGACGCCCAGCAGCGACCCGGCAAGAACTCCATCACGCATCGCGATGGCGACGATCGGTCGCGAAACACGTTCGACGAGAAGGTAGGTGAGACAACCGGCAGATGTTCCCGCCATCAGGAACGCTGAGCCGAACACCACGAACTCGACCGCGGTACCGCCCAGTCCGAAAGGAATGTAGATGACGGCCCCGGTCGTCCAGGTGACCAGAGCGGCTCCCGCCTGCTGCAACGGCATCATCTGGATCGATCGTCGCCGGACGGGCGAGGCCGCAACGGCCTTGGTGAACCACATCAACTGCGGATACACCAGGTAGGCGCTCAGGCTCCCACCGATGAGAAGGGCGCCGACCACGGAGGCGATGATGACCGGAACATTCGACGTGTCGACCATCCCCCACACACTCAACTCGCCGCCGGTCATCACCAGTCGCACCATGACGACCATCTCGATGGCCGCGAAGGTGTTGCTGGCCACCAGGCCGAGACCGGCCAGGATCAGGAATCGGTTCGCAACGTGCCGCCGGCTGGCCGGGCCGTCCTGACTGGGGTCGGGTACCCCGATCAGGAACTCGTCGATCCGTCGAACCGCACGTGACGCGCCGACGAGCGGTGAAGTGGTGGCGTGAGCTCGGGCGATGCGGCTGCGACGCGACAACTTGGCCACTGCGGCACGCTTGCCGGAGACACCACTGAGCAGCGATCGCCAGCCGATCGGGTGCGCCATTGTCGGATTCCGCCTTCTCTCGCCGCTGATCATGCCCCCGGACGTGGCCAGATCGCGATCGAAGTCTTGGCTGAGTATACATAGCGCAACTCGAGTTGCGTTAGAGTCGATCAGTGACCCAGTCCAGTTCGCCGAAGCGGCCAGTGCGCTCCCATCGTCGGGGTGCGGCGGTGCGCGACGGGGTCATGTCGGCGGCGGTGCACGAGTTGCTCAACGTCGGGTTCGACGGGCTCACCATCGCGCAGGTGGCCGACCGCGCAGGCGTGCACGTCACATCGGTGTACCGACGGTGGAAGACCAAGGAGCAATTGGTCACCGACGCGCTGATCAACCATCTCGACCCATCGATACCGGCGCCCGACACCGGTTCGCTACGGGGCGACCTGATCGCGATGTGTGCCGACCTCAACGTGTCGCTCACCAGCCCACAGATGAAGGCATTGCTGAGATTGTCTGCGATGCCCGTGGAGATAGATCCCCTCGGCGACGCCCGGCGGCGCATCATCGACGCCAGGACCGAGGCACTCAAGACGGTCTTCACGCGAGCCGTCGACCGCGGCGAGCTCAGTGCGGACAATCAGCCCGACTACTCCATCGCTGTCGAGGTGATCCATGCGCCGATCTACGCGCGGGTATTGCTCAACCGCGAGCCGGTGACCGGCGACTTCGTGGCCTCACTGGTCGACATGCTGCTGACCGGACTCGGCGGGACGCGCTCCCCCACATGAAATTCGCCCACATGGAATTCGCGCCGCCTGCCTGCGATCGCTCCTGTTGTAACGGGCGCGTACGCCGGCGCGCGGCGCGAATTTGACGAGGGCGGGGGCCTACAACGGCCCACACAACGCCGAACGGCGGCCGCGTCACCGGGTTCATCCGGTCGCGGCCGCCGTGGCGGATGCTGATCAGCGGGATCAGGCAGGCGAGGTGAGGTCAGGCTGCGGCTTTGCCGGCCTCGATCTCGAGGGTGATGGTGATCTTGTCGCCGACGACGGTGCCGCCGGTTTCAAGGGGCATGTCGATGTCGATGCCGAAGTCCTTGCGATTGAGCACAACCGAGGCCTCGAAGCCTGCGACAGGGCCGTTGCCCATGCCGGGGTTCACGCCGTTGAACTCGAGCTTGAGGGTGACGGGCTTGGTCACACCGTGGAGGGTGAAGTCGCCCTCGAGCAGGTAGTCGCCGCCGTCGGGCTTCACCGAGGTGGAGGCGAAGGTGGCGGTCGGGTACTTCTCGACCTCGAAGAAGTCAGCAGACTTGATGTGTCCGTCGCGCTGTTCGTTGCCGGTGTTGATCGAGTTGACGTCGATCTCGGCGGTGACGGCAGGGTTGCCGTTCTCGTCGACCGTGATGGCGCCGGAGAAGTTCTCGAACTTGCCGCGAACCTTGCTCACCATGAGGTGACGTACGGAGAAGTTGACGGCCGAGTGAACCGGGTCGATGGTCCAGGTGCCGGTCTCGAGTGCGTTGTTTACTGCAGTGCTCATTGTGGTCTCCCTTGTCGAGCTGTGGTTTCGCCTACGTGAAGTGTAAACGGACCTCGGTCCGAATAATTCCCGAGTCCACACTCGGGCCATACCGAGGTTTACTGAACTGCGGTTATCCACCGCAGATGTGACCGGAACCACACTGCGTCAGACGGAATTGCCGCATAATTCGGTGCATTCAGGCGGCTCGAGAACAGGTGGTTACCCATGGCCGAGACGGACGTCCTCATCGCGGGCGCAGGACCGATCGGCCTCACCGCCGCGATCGAACTGAGACGGCGCGGCGTGCGGTGCCGCATCGTCGATCCGCTGCTCCAACCCCCGCAGTACGCGAAAGCGGTGGGCGTCCAGCCGCGCACCCTGGAGGTCTTCGAAGGGATGGGTGTGCTGCGCCAGGTCCTGGACACGGCCACCCAGATGCGTGGCCAGATCGTGTACGTCAACGGCGAACGCGTCAGCCAACTGGAACTGACACTGCCCGACGACATCCCTTTTGGATTCACCGCTATTCCCCAGTACGACACCGAGCGCATCCTGCGCGACCGGCTGGCGGCCCTCGACGTCCCGATCGAGCGAGGCATTCGTCTGACCGGTTTCGAGCAGGACGCCGACGGTGTCCGGGCGACATTGGCCGGCGATGACGGCGAGCAGACGGTGCACGCGCGTTATCTCATCGGCTGCGACGGCGCGCACAGCATCACCCGCAAGACCCTGGGTCTGACGTTCGAGGGCGCGGCGTTTGACGAGCAGTACATGCTCGGTGATGTCGAGGTCGATTGGGATCAGCCGGCCGGATTCGGCATCCGGTCCATGCATCAGACCGACGGTGTCACCGACGACCTCCTCGTGTGCATCCCGCTGCCCGGCCGCGGCCGCTATCGCATGTCGATGCTGGTGCCCGACGAACTCACGGCGAAGAACACGACCCCCGAGCCCGGCGCAATCGCGCACGGTTTCGAAGCCGGTCGACCGCCCGAACTGCACCACATCCAGGAGGTCCTGGACCGGCTTGCGCCCGAGCCCACCCGCGCCACGAACCTTCGGTGGTCGTCGGTGTTCCGCATCAGTCATCGCATCGTCGATTCGTATGGCACACAGCGGGTTTTCGTCGCGGGCGACGCCGCGCACATCCATCCTCCGACCGGCGCGCAGGGCATGAACACCGGCATCCAGGATGCCCACAATCTGGCCTGGAAGATCGCCTTGGCCGTCGCCGGGCATGCATCGCCCGACCTGCTCGCCAGTTACGACGCCGAGCGTCGTCCGATCGGCGAGGAGGTGGTCGGGAGAACCGTGCGCAGCGCCCGCGAGGGCATCGGCGCCGACTCCGACGACCTGACCCACATCATCAAACGTGAGGCCCAGCTCCTCATCGACTACGCCGCCAGCCCGATCCTCGGAGACGCCCCGGCCGGGCGGGCCCTCGTCGCTGCAGGTCTGCGGGCGCCCGACTCCACCGGCCTCACCCGACCGGCCGTCAGCGGTTCCTTCCGACTGTTCTCGCTTCTCGATCGCCTCCGGCACACCGCAATCCTGTACGTGGACAACATCTCCGGCGTCGACGACCTCACAGCGCTGGAAGATGTCGCGGCAACTGCGGCCGGTGCAGCCCACGACCTGCTCGACACCTATCTGGTGGTTGCCCCGGGAGTCGATCCCGGGCCGAGCCTGCTGCCCGTCATCACCGATTCCGATGGAATGTTCGCCGCGGCGTACGGCCCGGGCGAGCGGTCCCTGTACGTCATCCGCCCCGACGGGTACCTCGGATACGCCGAGCGCGGCATCGACGCCGGTGCAGTGGTGGACCACCTGAAGAAGACCTTCAGCTGACTCGTTCGTGTTGTCCCGCCGAGACGGGCTGCGTACGCGATGATGAATTGGTGATCGCGCAAACTCCTGCTGACGGATCAGGACCCCGGTGGTGGGTCAGAGACGTGGTCGTGGCCGGGGTGGTCGCGGTATTCGTCAGTGTCGCCACGATGATCGGCCAGAAGATCATCGACGACGTGCGCGCCGACCGTGACCACGAGATCTCGGACCGACAGAGTCAGCGTGCCGAGCGCCTGGAGAATCTCCGCTTCATCCGCGGTCGGTCCAATGCCGACCCCTCTGTGGAGCGGCCGTTCTACGGACTGGATCTCGCCGGATTGAGCCTGAGCGGACTGGACTTACCCGGCGCGAACTTCAGCGAAGCCGACCTCCACGGATGCGACCTGCTCTCGACCAATCTGCAAGGGGCCAACCTCTCCTACGCGAACCTCGCCGACACCATTCTGTTGGGAGTTGATCTCCGTGATGCCAATCTGGTCGGCGCGCAGTTCACCGACGTCACCATCGACAACGAGGTGGCCGCCAACCCGGCGCCCGGTCAGGCAGGCCAACTGACCAGTTTCGCCGGCGCCGCCCTTCAAGCGGTCGACTTCAGCGGGGCCGTTCTGTGGGACGTCAGTTTTGCCGGCCACGACCTCAGCCACGCGAAGTTCGCCGGCGCAACACTTTTCGGGGTGGACTTCACCGGCGCCAACCTCACCGATGCTCATTTCGACGAGGTGAAATATGACGGCGCCACCTCGTGGCCAGAGGGTTTCACCCCGCCACCGAGCACCGACTGACTCACTCGTGGTGGATACGGCCGTCGGTCTGTGACAGTGGCCGGCCCGCGCCGCCCCAGCGGCGGGCGATGATCTCGGCGGCAATCGAGACCGCCGTCTCTTCCGGGGTGCGAGCTCCCAGATCGAGACCGATGGGGCTGGCGAGCCGACTCAGTTCGTCGTCGGTGAGTCCGGCGGCCCGCAAGCGCTCGACCCGGTCGTCGTGGGTGCGGCGCGACCCCATGGCACCGATGTACCCGACGTCCGGTATGCGCAAGGCGACCTCGAGTAGCGGCACGTCGAACTTCGGGTCGTGGGTGAGAACGCAGATGACACTGCGCGAATCGAGTGCATCGGCCTCCACCTGCGCGGCGAGATACCGATGCGGCCATTCGACGATCACCTCATCAGCGGTCGGGAATCGTGCGGACGTGGCGAACACCGACCGCGCGTCACAGACGGTGACGCGATACCCGAGAAACGAACCCTGCTCCGCGACAGCCGCAGCGAAGTCGATGGCGCCGAACACCAGCATCCTCGGCCGCGGTGCGTGGCTGGAGACGAACACCGACATACCTTCGCCGCGGCGCTGACCGTCGGGGCCGTAGGTCAAGACCTCACTGCGTCCGGCAGCAAGCAGTCCGCGTGCGTCGTCGACAACAGCGCTGTCCATCCGGTCCGATCCCAGTGTGCCGCTGACCTTCCCCGGCGTGATGATCAGCCGGCGGCCCACTTCCTCGGTGTCGGTGTGGTCGATCACGGTCGCAACAGCCACGGGCCGATGATGTTCGATGTGGTCGGCGACGTCGCCGAGTTCGGGAAACGTGTGCTGTGAGATGGCTTCGGCGAAGATGTCGATCACGCCGCCGCACGTCAGGCCCACCGCAAACGCGTCGTCGTCGGAGATCCCGTAGCGCTGCAGCACAGGGATGCCGGTGCGCGTCGAGTCGATTGCGAGTTCGTACACGGCGCCTTCCACACATCCACCCGACACCGAACCGCTCACCGTTCCGTCCGATGCGACCACCATCGAGGCGCCTGGCGGTCGCGGCGCCGAACGGAAGGTCCGCACAACGGTTCCCGCACCGGCCGTCCCGCCCGAACGCCAGATCTTCATCAGGTCAGTCAGCACATCTTGCATGTTCACCTTCATCACCGCCGAGGTCGTGGACAATTCCAACCATCAGGTCGATGTGTTCTCCCGTGGCACGCCCAGCGCCATGACCGCGGTGTCGTCTTCCAGACCGGTTCCGAAGCTCGCCAGCAGTTCACGCAGATCATCGACGATCTGTTCGGCGGTGGTCGGTGTGTGCGCTGCCGCGAACTCGATCAGCGCACCGTCGTCGTCGTACCGCTCTGTGCCAGGCCCGATTCGGGCCTCGGTCAGCCCGTCCGTGTAGAGCACGAGGGTGTCGCCGGCCGACAGGTGCACCCGTTTGGAGACGAACTTGGGGTCGCGGAGGATGCCGACGAATTGGCCTCCCGCGGTGCTGATGTACTCCGCCTCCCCGTCCGCGGTGAGCAACAGCGCCGGAGGATGTCCGCCGCTGGCGAGGTGGACGTCGAACCCGTCGTCGCGACGGGTCAGAACACCGAAAACAACTGTGCAGAAACGTGGTTCATCACCGTGGTAGTTCGAGTGCAGTACCGCGTCGAGGTTGTGCAGCACGGCAACGGGGTCATCGTCGAACACCGCAGCCGACCGCAACGTGTACCGGGTCAACGATGTGACCGCCGCCGCGGTCGCCCCCTTGCCGCATACATCTCCGAGGAAGAATCCCCACTTGTGGTCGGGCAGGGCGAACAGGTCGTAGAAGTCGCCGCCGACATCGTCGGTGGACGCAGGGTGGTAGTAGGCCGCCGCATCCATGCCGGCGGGCGGGGTGAGCGACGGCGGCAGAAGCGAACGTTGCAGGGTCGAGGCGAGTACCTGGACACGGGCCCGTTCGTGCTCTGCCATACGCCGTTCTTCGAGCAGCTGCTTCTCGTACGTCCTGCGGTCGCGGGCATCCTGCAGGGTGATGCGTACCAGCACCACCGACCCCGAGGCGTCGGTCTTGACGTTGGCGGTGACGAAGACGGGAAGGCGTTCACCCTGCGCCGCAACAAGGTCCACAGTGATCCCGCTGAGCTCGCCTTCGAGCTGCAGCAAGGGCGCGAAGTGGGTTTCGTAGTGGATTCGACCGCCTGCGGTGAGCAGATCGGTGAACGGCTCATCGAGCAACGCGTCCCGCTCGAATCCGAGCCACGAAGCGAGCGTGGCGTTGATCCGAGCGATGCGGCCGTCGGGCCATGTCGACAGGTAACCGCAGGGCGCGTTCTCGTAGAGATCTTCGAGGTTCTCTTCGAGGATGTCCGCGTGCGTGATGGAACGGCTGCTTGGTTGCCGGAACTCGCCTGGATCCCGCTGCATCAGCGGTGGCCGGCAAACGCGGTGATTGCCTCCGTGGTGGCCTCGGGCGCACTGAGTTGAGGACAATGCCCGCTGGCGTCGAGTGTCACCAGTCACTCCCGTCGATGCGTTCGTGAACATAGGCGCCGACGTGGCGCGGGGCCAGCGAATCCCTGGCGCACTCGATGACTAGGGTTGGGATGGTCACCCGCGCGAGGTCCTCACGGTTGTCGGACAGGAAGGTGGTGCGCGCGAAGACAAGCGCCTTGGCCGGATCGGTGCGGCAGAAGCTCTCGGTCAGCTCGCCGCCGAGCTGGGGCCGATCGGGATTGCCCATGATGTTCGGGGCCATGGTCTGCGACCACCCGAGGTAGTTGGCCTCCAGCGACTCGAGCAGTTCATCGATGTCGGCCCGCGTGAAACCGCCCCGGTAGCCGTCGGAGTCGTCGTCGACATACCGCGGCGAAGGAGTGAGCAGCACGAGTTTGGCGAACCTGCTCGGATCGGCCGCGACGGCGAGGACACCGATCATCGAAGCGACCGAGTGGCCGACGAACACGACGTCGTGCAGGTCGAGACCCTCGACCAGGGCGAGGACGTCTTCGGCGTAGGCATCGAGCGTGGAATAGCGCTTGGCGTCCCACGCCGAGGGGTCCGAGGCCCCGGCCCCGACATGGTCGAAGAGCACAACGCGGTAGTCCGCGATCAGTCGTTCGGTGACCAACCTCCACAGATTCTGGTCACATCCGAAACCGTGGGCCAACACGATCGTCGGGCCACCGTCCCGCCCGACGATCTTCACATTGTTCTTGGCACGCACATCCACGTCCCACATCTTCTCATCCGGCACACCGATCGTGGTGTCGCAAGTGCCGGAAACGTGCCCACCCACACCTGCGCGCCGGTCGTGTCGCCGACGTCGAGACCCGACGCCGACGACACCGACGCGACCCGGAGACGAGCTGGACGCGACTAAGCGGTCTCGGTGGAATCCGCTGCCGCGGACGCCTGCGCAAGCGCCTTCTGACGTCGTGCCACCACATATCCCGCTCCGGCGCCCGCAGCCGCCAAGGCGCCGATGGCCACTCGGCTGGTGTTGAGGCGATGCCCGAGAGCGGCGTCTACGGAGTACTTGCCGGGTCCGGTCAGAGCCAGCGCTGCGGCGGCAAGGCCCAGCGTGGCCGGGTATTCGTAGCCGCCTGCGGTTGCGAAGAAGCCGGCCGGTTTGTGCACCGAGGCCGCGCCGATCATCGCGCCGACAGCACCGGCGGCGGCCACCGGGGTGGCAGCTCCGAGTGCGATGAGCGCTCCCCCGGCTTCGCTGATACCCGCGACGGCCGCAGAGGGCTTGGCCGGCTTGAACCCCATCCCGCCGAACGCGCCGGCGGTGGCGTCGAGGCCGTGACCGCCGAACCAGCCGAAGAGTTTCTGGGTGCCATGGGCGAATAAGGTGCCGCCCACGCCGACTCGCAGTGCCAACAGACCGATGTCCAAGGTGGACCGTTTTTGTGCAGATACCATGGTTTTGTCTCCTAACGACACCGAAACGATACTCCGGTCCGTTTAGGGCGAGGCGCGACCACCCCCTGACATCCGGGGGCGCCGGCGTCAGGCGATCTGAGCGTCGAGCGTCACCTTCACCGACACCTGGCCGCGATCGTTACGCCGACTGACCGCGTGTCCGGTTCGTTCCGCGCCGTGAAGCGTCACCGTCACAGGCCCGCCCTCGCCGGAGAAGTTCCGCCACCAGTTCTTCTTGTCGGGGAGCGCAACGCCGATGAGCAGCTCGTCACCCCGCTGCTTGTAGCTCACCGGCAGACTGAAGGTCTTTCCCGATTTGCGGCCCGTGTAGGTGAGCATCAGCATTGATCCGCCGGCGACTTTGTCAACCCCGGGCGCCTTCATCGCCGCGACGACAACTTTGTTGACCGCACCGGCGACCTTCTGAAATGTGTTCACGTCCGTACCTCTTCTCGATCGGTCATGGTGTCCGATCTCACCGTAATCACCCTGACCCGCGACGGCCCTGATTCACCACTGCCTCGATTGGGACCGCGATGCGCAGGTGATGCACAGCCGGGCTGCGGGGAGGGCTTCGAGCCGGGCTTCGCCGATCTCGTTCCCGCACTGTTCGCAGATGCCGTAGGTTCCGAGTCCGAGCCGCGCCATCGCGGCATCGATCTCCGTCAGGCGCGCCTTCGAGCGGGCCACCTGAGCAACCAGTTGTCCGCGTTCGAACGCGAGGGTGGAACCTTCCGGATCATGTTCGTCGTCGGAACTGGCGTCGGCGCCGGCCTCCACCACCGACCGCAGCCGTGCCGACATGGTCTCGATCAGCGCCAGCGTCGCCGCCCGTTCGTCGACCAGGGCCTTGCGATCGAGGTCGTGGTTCATGCTGCGATGGTACGGATCTCCACTGACATCGGTGCATATTGCCCGGTCGCGACGAGCACCCACACAAACGTCCGGCCCTGCACCGTCGGTACAGGGCCGGACGTCTCGCCTGGCGAACCCTACTTCTTGAGCAACGACGCCAGGTGGGTCGCCGACTTGAGACCCAGACGTGGCTCCGCCCTGCGGATTTCAGCGATCGCCTCGACCTGCTTGTCCGCCGGGATCCCAGCGTTGTTCAGCACGCCCTGCGCCCATGTGGTCGCGCGAGCGATCGCTTGTGGGTCGTCGGCGCTTTGATGTTCGCCGAAGGTCGCGACAATCTCTTCTCGGGGGTTGCGATGGTCACCGACGATCAAGTCCTTGAACGACATCGTGTTTCTCCTTTCGGTTCCCCGACATGCGATTTGCACGCCAGAACTTTCAACGGGTGCTCGGAGGTCAGTAGCCCCGCGCGGCACGACGCTGCGCGAGGGCTTCCAGGCGAGCACCTGACTGGCGGCGGGTCATCACCCGCAACGCCCGCGGCGCCAGGACAAGCCCCAGCACCGCCCACGCCACGGGTACCCCGATCGCCAGCACCACCTGTCCGACACCGTCGAACGTGGTACCGGGGACCAGCGTCACCCGCGACAACAATCCCAGCCAGTAGACCGGGAAGAACTTGATGGGAACCGTCAGCCAATCCGGGAGGTCCCCGATGGAGAAGAAGATGCCCGACACCGACATCAGGCGTACGCCACCAACGAGATCGGGAAGATCGCCAGCGGCGACTTCACCAGGCTTCCGGCGACGGCACCGATGGGCACGGTCGCGAACAACGTCAACGCCGCGACACCGGCCAATGCGACCCATCCCGCGAACGTCCCGGGCAGGATCGGAGCGACGAAGATGTGGGCTGGGATGAGGATCAGCAACGCGGTCACCACACCGGTCACCAACAGACTCAACGTCTTTCCGATCAGATGCCCTGCGAGCCCGTAGGGCAGCGTCCGGACCCTGAGCATGGTTCCGTCGTCCTGTTCGGAGACCAGCTCCCCGCAGATCCCGACGAATCCACCGACGAACAGCGACGCGGCAGCGATCCCGGCGAGCATCCCGACGGCACCTTGTCCACCCAGGACATCGCTGACGTCCACGTTGGTGAAGATCAGGACCAGGGCGATCGGAACGATCAGGTGACCCAGCGCGCTCGGCCGGGTGAAGCGGATGACCAGTTCCACCTTGGCCTGCAACGCCCCGAACTTCACCACACCGAGACTGCCGGCGCCGGCTCGCGAAGCGATTGTTGTCATGGTCGGACCTCCTCGGCTGTGTTGTTCTCGCGCACGATCGACAGGTACACCTGCTCGAGGGTGCCGCGCTGAACCTCCAGATTCCAGGCACGCTCGGGGCCCGTGACCAGCTCGCGCACCAGCGAATCGGAGTCCGCGACCACACGACGCCGTGGACCCTGCTCCGTCATCCACGACACGGTGCTGGTCGAGGCCAGCGTGGCGCGCAGTTCGGTCGGACTCCCGTCGGCCACCACCCGGCCGTGATTCAGGATGATGATGCGCTCGCACATCTCTTCGGCTTCGTACAGATTGTGTGTCGCCCAGATGATCGTCGTGGAGTGCGCCAGGCTTCGGACGAGTTCGTAGAACGACTGCCGGATCTCCGGATCGAAACCTGTTGTCGGCTCGTCGAGAAAGAGTAGTTCCGGCCGGCTGATCAGTGCGGCGGCAACGTCCACCCGACGGCGTTGACCTCCCGAGAGGGATCGAATCTGCTGATTCGCGCGGTCGCCCAGTTCGACTGCTTCGAGCAACTCGTCCACCGGCCAGAGATTCGCCACACCCGCTGCCCGATGGGCCGCACTGATGTACCGCAGGAAGTCACCGATCTTCCACGTCCCGTGGTCCCGCCACGCCTGCAGCACCACGCCGAGGCGCGACCGCCACTGCTCGGGCGCATCGTCGGGGCGGTGGCCCAGCACGGATACGTTGCCCCCGGACGGCTTTCGCAGACCCTCGAGGATCTCGATCAGCGTGCTCTTGCCGGCACCGTTGGGGCCCAGCACGGCGACCTTCTGGCCGGAAGGGATCTCGAATCCCACGTCTTTCAGCACATCGGTTGTGCCATAACGCATGGTGAGTCCGTCTACGCGAACGCTCGTCGATCCGGTTCGACTCGAATCGAGGACGTTCATGGACGTCTGGCTTGTCATGATCGTGTCCCATCGTCGGGTTCGGTGTTGTCGCGCATGTGTTGTCGTCGGGTCAACCACGTCACAAACGGGGCAAGGCCCGCAAGGTGGTCCGTACGGCCGGTGGTCCGCACGAAGTCGAACATGTGGAGTGCGATGCGAGCAGCCACCACATCGTCGAGGCGTCGTCGATCGACCTCTCGACCGGATTGCGCCGAGTAGCCGTCGAGCAGGGCCTGCGCTGCTCGTCCGAACGGCGCCGAGTGCGCGGCACCGAGAGACTTACCCGAGTTCGCGGCGGTGTATTCGAACTCCGTCAGTTCACCGATCATCCAGCCCAGATCGAGTTCAGGAGGCCCACTGCACATCTCCGGCCCGATCGCGACCTGCACGGTTTTGTGATCGTCGTCGGTGAACACCGACCCCAGGCTGAAACCGCCGTGGCAGGTCAGGTGCGGCCCGTCGGTGAAAGTCCGGGCGATCGACCGGAGCGCGCCCAGCGTCGCCTCTGGTAGCGCTGCGTGCACTGCCGACACGTCCATCGGGGAATCGGTGGCCGACAGGTAGGAACGGAGTCGTCGCACGTGGGGGCTCTCGAGGTCCCCGGGCGGATACGGACCGGCGCCGTGCAGGTGAGCCACGAGTCGCCCGAGGTCGGCCATACTCTGCAAACCGTTGTCGGTCAGGAACGCCGGGCTCACCACAGGCCACAGCTGGTTGGCGAGTTGGTCGCCGACTGTCAAGTCGAACCGGAACTTGCTGTCATCCACCCGTACCCCGCGAACGAACGCGGCACGTCCGACAGACGGGGGCACGATCTGGCCCCATTGGTGCTCGGCCTCACACTGTTGCCGATAGCGGCGGGTCAGCGCGAACGACGAGCCGGTGTGCATGAGCCGCTGGTACCAGGCCGCGGTGTCGAACTCCCAGACCGTGGTGGCAGTGTTCAATTCAGCAGTGTTCAATTCGGCACTGTCCGTCCCTGTGCCGTTCATTCCGAGCTCTCCAGCTGGGATTGATCGGCCAGTGCCGACGACAACGCCTGCGCCGCAATCGGAAACAGAACCGGCGGCAGGCCTTCCAGATCCGGATCGCTCACGCTGAAGCCCTTCATCGGCGCCAGCAACTCGACGTTGGGACGGTCCTCCAGGCTTGGCGGTGCCGATGCCATACCGGTGTCTGGGTGAAACCCGGTGGCGCCGAGGCGGCCACCACCACCGGGGCGGTACTGCCCTGAATGGCCAGCATCGCCGGCGAATCACAGAGACCGGCAGAGAGTCTGGACACGAAGTTCATGGTGGCCGGGTGAACGAGATACCCCTGCGCCCACTGTGTGAGATCCACGTGAATCGGCCGGTGCTCGTTGTCCTGCCAGCTGTCGATCACCGGTTCGTACCCAAACCCTCGGATGGTGCCCAACCCGATGAACTGCAGGGAGGCTGGGGTGAGGACCACTCGGACCTGCGTGGACGGGGAAGTCGAGCGCAACCATCCCAGCCACGAGTGCAGGAAGGCCGAGCCGAGGGCTCCCGTAGCCATCACCACGATCCGGCGTTCGGCGAGCCCGTCGATGCGGTACGACTGTGGGTCCGCGCCATCCATCAGGCAACCACCCCGGTGGATCGGGCAGACATCCGCGGGATCGCGTGCTCGGGGATCGTCAGGCGCGCAGATGATTTGGCGTGGAGCGCGGCCAGGATCTCCTCGAGATCCTCGACCGCCTGGCCTGCTCCATGGAGTTTGGCGACACCGAAGACGTTCAGGACAACCTCGTGCACGCCACGCCGGTGCAGGTCGGCGACCGAGTCGACGAGTTCGTCCGCAGACCCGTACAAGTAGGTCCCGGACGAGACCAGTTCACCGGCGCCCGCCCACGGATCGGATTGATCGACGGCGACACCGCCCTGTCGGAGCATGTCGGTGTAGTGCGGCGCGCTCAGATGAGCTCCGACCGCGGCATGCGCGAGCTTCTGCGGATCTCGTCCCGGACGGCGGATGGCCATGTGGACCACAGCGGCGACTCGAGGTGCGGGTCGGTCGTGTTGTGCTGCGCTCTCCCGCATCTCGGGGATCAGGACATCGTCGAGGTACCCGGCTGGGGTGAGCCAGGTGATCGCCCATTCCGCGGCCCGCCCGGCACACCGGGCCATGCTCGGACGAAGAACCCCTAACCCGGTTTCGACCGAGCCGAACATCTTGTCCACTCGCTCCGGGCCGTCGGCCGGACCCGTCTGCAGAGGTCCGGGAATGATCCCTTTCACCTGATCGAGGAACTTCCGCGCCGAACTGACCGGCGCCTTCATCGGCGCGCCATAGAGGCTCTGCTGCAACTGCGCACTCCCGGGACCGATCCCGGCCACGTAGGTCTGGCCGGTCAGCCGCCCCACCGATTGGGATTGGACAGCAAATCCGTGAGGCTGGAACAGGGGATAAAGCGCCACGCACTGCCGAATTGGAGCGGATATCCCCGGCCGGCCAGCGCAGCCATCGTGAGATGGGAATCGACTGTGGACGAGTGACCGAACCACAGACGATGGCCGCCTCTGCGGGCCGCCTCCGCATAAGGCACCACCGGACCGATGGCAACAGGCATCTCCGGATACATGATTCCGATGTTCGAGTTCACAATTCAACCCACTTTCCGTTGGAGCAATCAGGTGAGAGCACCACAGCACCGAACCCGTCTGGCTCGTACATGGTTTCGACCGTGCGGGTCAGTGTGTCGACGCCGGCGCGAGCGACCAGATCCTCTGGCGACCCGGTGGTGTCCAGCGCCGAATCCAGAGAACCCTCGTATATCGCCGCGCGTTCGTCCACCGCCGACTGCAAGGAATCACGGTCGACGATGGTGCGACCGATCAGATAACGCGCCGCGTCCACCATGCTGGGCCGCGTGAGCTTTCGATGCGCGAACTGGTCGAGAGCGGTCCGGATGGCGTCGTCGCAGGCATCTTCATCGCCCGGCGTGGTCTGTACATCGACGACCAGCAGATGCCGTCCGTCGCGCTGCAACAACGTGGACTGAGGGCTGTAGCTCAAACCGCGCTGGCCCCGAACACAGTCGACGAGGTGTGAGCCGTACACGCCCCCGAAGGCCACATTCACCAGGCTCCGCGCGAGTCGCTCGCCGGGGTCTGTCGGTGGGTCGATGAATCGATACCACCGCACCCACGATGACCTGACCGGGACCTGGGCCCAGCGCCGTGTCGTCACGTCCGGCCGCCGAGGTGTTCGGCGCGCGGTTTCCCGCTTCGGCTTCACGCCGTTCTCCACTGCGGTGTCGACCACGTCGCAGATTCGGTCACGGGCTGAGTGGAGCGCGGATTCGCAGTCACCGCCCCCGACAATCACGTCGAAGGACAGCGTGGTCAGGATGGACGTCAATTCACCTTCGGTGGGGTCGGTCTCGTCGTGGGCGTCGAAGGTCAGGGCGGTGATCAGTTCGGCCGGCGAGGTCGGCGGAGATGCCGGCGCGATCATGTTGTCTGCAAACGCCTTTCGCCAGCTTTGGAGTCTGGCCACCAGCTCATCGACAGCGCGGGGATCCGATCGCCACGTCGCGGTGACAAAGATCCCTTCGGAGCCGGCGTGGGCGCGAGCCGACACGATGCCGGCCCGGTGAAGCCCCTCGGTGAGGGTACGTGCCAGACGCGACCGCGCACCCCATCCCACCGCCGGTGTTGTCACGAGCGAGAGGTACATCAGGTCGGTGCTACCCCGCACCAGTACGTCCTCGGTCAGCAGGCTCGTCATGATCGACCCACCCCTGTCGGGGCTGCCGAACTCAGTGTCCCGGCCGCACACGCGCGCGCATGCCAGAGGTACTGATCGATCTCTTCGGGTGTTGTCTGTGCGACAGCGCAGCGGCGTGCCCACGTCTGTATGCCGAATGCGCTGTCTCGGGCCACCATCGCGGCGTGGGTCGCCGTGCTCGACAGTTCCTTGTCGATGTTGTCCAGCGCGCGCTGCTGTGCGTGCACAAAGAGCTCGGAACGTCGATCCGAGGGCGTATCGGTCCACTGCGGAACCGCGATGTCGGCGCCATGAGGCCGACTTCCGATGAGAACACGGTGGTCCGGCCCCATCGTTGCGCCGAACAGTCCTGTTTGCCAGTGTGTTCCGGGCGAAACGGCGTTGGCCCATTCGACCGCGATCATGGAGTGCGCTTGTGCTGATTCCGGGGCGGCCCCGTGTGCGTCGGGTACGTATCGAATCGACGAGTACATGGGAATCTGGGTCGCAACGGAACTCTGCCGGTGGTGCGGACCATCGATCAGGTCGCCGAAAGCCGCGGTGTAGGCGTCCGTCGCGGCTGTTTCCGGTTCACCCTCTTCACAACCGAGGAGATCCAGCACCAGGTCGGGACTCCACGGCCCGGCAACACCCACGGCCACCGGTGCCGGCGAGTACGCGCGATGCAGGAAACGCTCGATTGCCTCCGGCGTGGCCGCTTCGATGTCGGCAAGATCCGAGAATCCGTTGTGGCGCAGTCCGAAGTCCGTCGACAACACGCCCAGTGCGTCGATCCAGGGAAATCCCGCCGTCGGCGAGGTCGACATACGGCGTGCCACCTCCTGCCGGATGATTCGGCTCTCGCATTCGATGTCGACTGACGTGATGCGCGGTGGTGCAACCCGTGCGATCGCCCGGTCGATCCAGTCCGGGATCTCGGCTTCGGCGGGCGCCGGGATGACAAAGCTGTATTCGGTGTGAAACGGGTAGGTCTGCGCGTTCGAGATGCCGCCGACACGGACTATCTGGTCTTCGACTCTCTCGCCCGATTGATCTCGAGCGTACTGATGCATCAGATGCTCACTCAGATGGGCGAAGCCGGCCTCTCCGGGCCGCTCGTGGGCGGTCCCCACCGGGATCACCACACTCAGTCCCATCGTGCGCGCGGACTGCACCCGGCTCGCAGTGATGTGACACCGACCCCGACGCCGGCAGGTCATCGTGAACACGCCATGTCTCGGCATGGTCTGAACTCCACTGCTGTTCAACGCTTCTGCCCGTCCCTTCGCAATGCTCTACCGGACTGTGTCCGGCGCCGACCGATCACCCGGCGCCGCCACGGAGACGGCACAGCGCGTCTCCGTGGCAGGCCTGGAGTGCTACGTCAGCAACCTGCGCCGACGGTGATGCTGGTGCTGGTGACAACACCCGCACTGGCACCGACCGAGAAGGCAGCGCATTCGGGGCTGGAGGCCGACACGAACGCCGAGACCGGGCTGATGCCGGGTGCCGATTCCGCATTGACGTGTGCGAGCTCTTCGCTGCGGACGTAGTTGGCGTATCCGGAGATGAGTGACTGGGAATTGGTCATGATGCTCCTTCGAGAGTGGATGGTCTGATCTTTGGATTCTCGGATCGAGAGGGTCTGGCGTGTCGAGCGTGGTGGAGCGGTCAGCAACCCCAGGTGATGGTTGCTCCGACACCGCCGGAGCTGATGACGCTCACTGCGGTTCCGCACGCGGTCGACGAGGTGCCGATGAAGCTCAGAATGCCGGGCGTCGCGGACGGAGCTGCTTCACTCATCTCGGTCAATTCCGGTGCTGCCGCGTAGCTGCGGTATCCAGCCACCAGGGACTTCGTAACTGCCTCTGACATGATGTCCTTCCTTTCGTTCGTTCGGTCATTTCCTGATGTCGAGGGGCAGATGCCCCTCGCCTGGCCGTGTGGCCAAGTCTTTGGGTTGCCGACTCTTCTAGTGCGCTGGCGAGTCGAGGTTGCGGTACACCGCAACAGGGTCGATGTTGGCCGTGATGAGCTGCCGTCGAACAGCTTTGGCCAGATCGGGTGCGGCGGTCAGCCCCTCGGCCACGATCGCTTTGGCAATGGTGTTGCTGCGGTGTTCTCCGAAGCTCGTCCCTCTACGTGGAGTCGAGATGTCGGCAGGCTCCCACGCCATCGATACGCCGTTGGTCAACTGACGGCAGAACAGTGAGCCCGGGGCGTGCGGCCGGTCGCTGCGGAGATGGTCCGCGATGTCGTCGACCGCGTGCCAGCTCTCGGAAGGCAGGTACACCACCATGCCGTCGTTGCGCGGGAACCCCGAGCGCCGCGACACGATCTTGACACGCAACGGCAGGCGTCGCTCTTCGATCCACCTGGTGAACGATCCCCACACTTCGATGGCTTCTTCGGCGTCCCCGAGGTGGCGGTACAGGCGGAGCAGACGGGACGTGTGCCCGGCACCCGCCGTGGAGGTGTAGAACATGAACCCCAACGACAGTCGACTCTCCACCGAGGGCACCGCGGCCAGAACGGTGTGCTCGCCCTCTGACAGGATGGTGTTCGATTCGAAGAACACCCGAACGCCGTTGATCAACAACACAACTCCGGAGTCACCGGGAGCACGTTCGACGAGGGTCATCGTGGAAGCTCGATGTTTGACCGGCGTTGCCTCGTACAACCGCGACTCGAGTTCGGGATCTTCGAGAAGCGCAGGGATGAACTCACTGTCACCGGCGCCGGCGGACATGCCGGCATGCAGGTTGCGGTAGAGATGCCCGCCGAGATCGCGCTGCAACTCGGCCGGGGACTCGGCACTGAGTTCGGTTCCGTCGAAAGTCACCTCGCAAGAACCGGATTCAGCAACCGTCAACGCACTTGTCCGCGCGATCAACCACCGGACCGCCTGATCGAGTTCGACGTGTGAGGTGCCGCCGGCCGGTTGTTCATGTCGTAGTTGTTCATGACGTTGCACTGTGGTCACGCCGCGACCCTCCCCTCGGTCATACCGAGCGCCTCGGCGTAGTCGCCGCCGCCGAGAATGGCCTCGCGACCGATGCCTGCCAGCGCGCGATCGAGTGCAGACAACCGACCGAAGTAGGTTCCGGCCGCGAGCGCCCGATCGAACAGTTGCCAGCCGAAGTACTGAACACTTCGCGCAACGAACTCCGGGTCGGCCGCGTCGGCCCGCACCGCGCGGTACGCGTCCCATACCGCACGGGCACCCGGCGTCGCCTCGGCCAATGCAGCCGTACCCCGCTCGATGATCTCGGTGTCGGTGACCGATTCTTCGTCGCCACCGGCAAACGAGGCCAGGCTCTTTCGCATCCGATGGTAGAACACCTCGCCCATCAGAGCGCCGACGTCGCGGGCGCCGTCCTGGAGTCGGAAATCCTCCCAGTCGAGGATCCAGTTGGTCTCGCCGGCCAGCAGGATCTGGTCTCCGCGCAGATCTCCGTGGATGGGTACCGTCGGCGTCGGTGTGGTCGCGAGCTGGTTGAGCGCTGCCCGTAAACCTGGATCGGACTGGATGATTCGCCACATGTCGAGCTGGCCCATGGTGGACCCGTAGTACATCTGGATGGAGATGGCGTTCGGTCCGTGTGGTGGGAAGAACGGTGTGGTGTGGTCGGTCACCGAGGCATCGCGCACCGGCAGGCAATGCAGTCCCGCGACGCATCGGCCGACACGCTCGAGGGTTGCGAAGTCGATGTCGTCGTCTCGGAGCAGTTGACCCGCACTGACCCCGTTGTCGATGAACTCGTACACCACCGTGTGACTGTCGTTGTCGCGAGCGAGAAGTGCGGGCGTCGCAGTGTGAGCGGGTGCGTCGGACACGTCGATCGCATCGTGGAACGACACACTCCGGGTGTACCGGTCCACCGCGCCCAGTCCGGTCATCCGTTTGATGAACACGGTGTGCGAGCCCTCAAAGGTGATCTGGCCGCTGATGTTGCGGCCGAGCAGGGGTTTGACCTCAGTGATCTCATCGACATCTCGACCCAACTGCGGGATCACGTGCGCGATCGAGGAGAGGAGTTGCTTCTCTTGCCGCCGGAACACGGGTTTTGTCATGACGGCACGTCTTTGCGGTACAGCGACAGGCAGCGAGGGCTGTCGGGGCCGAAAGGTGTACTGCCCCAATCAGCCCAGCGCTCGGCCAATGTCAGACCCGCGTTGCGGGCGACGGCGTCCATCTCGTAGGGGAACAGGTATCTGAGGACGTGCGTGTAATTGAACTGTTCGCCATCTCGGAAGACGAGGTTCTGGGCGATGAGCAACTGCCGGCTCGGCTCGGCCACGTACTGCTCCAGCTGGGTGGTGGAGGCGTCGAGCTGGCGCATCTGCACGTCCGGTTGGCGAAGACCGTGGTAATGGTTGGGATTGAATGTCTCCACCAGGAAGAACCCGTCGTCAGCGAGATTGGCTGCGGCATTGGCGAATACCGCGACCTGCTCGTCCAGGGTCTTTGCGACGAACAGGGTGTTTATCATGAGCAAGACGGCATCGAATGTTCCTTCGACCCTCTCGGTGATGAAGTCTTGCTCCACCACCTTGACCCGCCCATCGACGTCTTTCTCCTTCAACTTCGCCAGCATTTCACTGGAGACATCGAGGCCGGTAACCTCAAATCCTATTTCTGCCAAAGGCATTGCGATCCGGCCCGTCCCCACTCCGAATTCGAGAACTCGATTGCCCTTGGCCCGCGACCTGACGAACTCACAGAATGTTGCGGTGTCATTGAAAAAGTCCGGGTACAGCAGATCGTAGATCTGTGCGATCCGGGCGGGATAGAGATCTTCTCCAGACATGCGAAAAACCCTCTCTCACACCGATTGTTGGCGTCTGCACCTGCGGTGACTCGTGACGGAAGTGCCGGTTCAACCTAGGCCTTGCTTCGTTCTCGCCGCGATCCACGTTATTGATGAACTACCCGGGCTTCAACGTAGATAACGCCCACACGGGCCAATTAAGGAGTTGTTCACATTGCATCCACGAGGGCTTTACCGCGGGCGGCGGCAACCGGACCGGCGTCTCACATATTCTTTATGACTTCGAGTAAATGCGAAGTATTCTTTACAATTGCGTGGAGCTGGTTCATCTCAAATTGCTTTATCGAATTACTTTCTTGCTAATTCAAATTGCTGGGCTGATCGGCGTTTGAATCCCGGTTCCATCGGCGCCTGCTGGGCGCGTGGCCGCGGCTCGACGAGATCCACAACCGCGGGCCGGGAAGAGGCTCCAGCCGGGCCGACGGCTCGTCACACGGGCCGGACGCCGGCCGTGGCCACGTAGACTGGTTGCAAATGATTAATGTCGAGCGTCATTCCATTAATCCAGTCACCGACTGGAGCGATGCTCGACGCGTGGCACACCTTCGATCGACCCGGCTCGGCAGCAATTGGCGACGGTTCGGCCGTCTGCGGCGCGGGGCTCTGCGTGTGGGGCTCTTGCTCATCGCGCTGTCAATCCTGTGTGCCCACTACTACGCGCTGGATGTGCAGCCCGAGCGCCAACGTCTGGCGATGACCCATCCTCGCCTCCATCACATCCACGACGCTCAGGATCCGCTCGACAGCGGTACAGCGGTGGTCGACCTGGTCGGACTGGGAAATGTCGACGCCAGTGACACGGCGCGGGCCCTCCCGGCATTCATGGGCATCGGTCAGGTGTGGGCAGTGCAGTACGACAACGCCGGTCTGGACACAGCCGTCATCAGCCGGCTGGTCACCCAGCACGCCCGTCGGGCCGGCGTCAGCAGGATCGTCGTCGCGGGCCACAGCATGGGCGGCATCATCGCTCTGGAAGTCGCCGAGCACCTGTACGAGGACGGGGACCTCGAAGTCCGGGCGGTGGTACTCGACTGCACACCGATCGACCTCCACGCCGTGCGTGCGGAGAGCCGAGACGCAGGCGAAGACATGCTGCGCTGGATGGGGTGGGTTCCGGGTGCCCGCGAGAGCCGAGCTCTGCGCCTGGTGGTGGAGACCGCCGCGCGCAGAGATCGATACCTCTTCCGCCCGTCCGACGGGCATCCGCTGGTGGATACCGGGGAGCTCACCGGCGTGGTGAAAGAAGTGCTCCGCAAGAAATTGTTGTCCGACGATACGGCCAGCAACGGGTTGATCGAATCGCAATTCAAGGCAATTGTCGCCTCGGGTGCACAGAATGATTTACAGACCCTCACCACGGAGTCGGACGACCGTACTCCCCCGGCGATCATCTTCATGCGACCGGCATTCGGCGCAGACGACCCGGTGGTCGACGTCGACTACAGCCAACAGGTTCTGCTCGACGACATCGCCGGCACCGACGCGCGGCTTCTCGTGGTGCGGATGGCCGGGACCGGACACGCGAATCCCAAGCAGCAGCCGGGGATCTACAACGCTGCCATCGACACCAAGGTGGCGCCGTTCCTCGACCGGATGGACGAGAGGGCGGACGCCTCGGTGACGATGGTGCGGGACACCGACATCGCAGGGGCAGTCAGCTCACCGTGACGGTGGCCCTTTGACGCAAGAACCCACCGACGCAAAAAACCTCCGGCTCCTGCTTCATCCTCCGGTTGCAACCGGAGGATGAGACAGATGTCGGAGGTTCTTTGCGGGTGGTGCCGGCCGATCTACTCGGCGGCAGCATGCTCCGGCTTGACGTCGGTCTCGGCTGCCGCCGGTCGTTTCGCCGATCGGACCATTGTCGCTGCCAGCACCAGGACCACCGACATGATTCCGCCGACGAGGAACGCGAGGTGGATGCCGTCGGCGTTGGCAACAACCGCATTGCTGCCGTCGTCGAAGGACGACTGCGTCCCCCGCGTCATCAAGGTGATGAACAGGGCGGTACCCGCGGCGCCGGCGACCTGCTGAACGGTGCTCACGGTTGCGCTGCCGTGCGAATACAGCTCCGGCGGAAGCGATCCCAGCGCCGATGTCATCAACGGGGTGAGACCGAAAGCGATTCCCGCGCTCAGGATCACATGCGCGATGATGACGGTGTACAGCTCCGATTCGGAGTCGAGGGTGGCCAACATCCACGTACCCGCGCTCATCGCGATCGCGCCGGGCAGCACCAGTGGCCGGGCACCCCACTTGTCGTAGAGACCTCCGACCAGCGGTCCGAGCAGACCCATCACCAAACCACCGGGCAACAGCACCAAACCGGTTGTCAGGACGTCTTTGTCGAGCACGTTCTGTAGGTACAACGGCAACAGGATGAGGGCGCCGAACAACGTCAACATGAATCCACCCATCAGGCCGACGGCCAAACGGAACGATCCGACCGCGAACGTGCGCAGATCCAGCAGCGCTCGGCCCTTCTTCACGAGCTTGAGTTGGCGGACGACAAACAGCGCCAGAGACACCACGCCGATGGTCAGCGGCAGCCACGGCGGCACGGGTGCGTGCCCGGATGCCGACTCACCGATGCTGCTCAGCCCGTAGACGATTCCACCGAATCCGAGGGCGGACAACGGAATGGAAATGACGTCGAGGTGGGCGGCCCGCGGTTCGGTGACATTGCGGACGAAGATCCCGCCCAAGATGGTCACCGCCGCGGCGATCGGCAGCACGATCCAGAACATTGCACGCCAGCTCAGCGATTGGAGGATCAAACCGGACACGGTGGGTCCGATGGCCGGGGCCACCGAGATCACGATGGTGACCAAGCCCATCACCCGTCCGCGGGAGTGTTCGGGCACAACGGTCAGGATCGTTGTCATCAGCAACGGGATCATCAGCGCGGTACCCGCGGCCTGGATGACGCGGGCGACCATCAACAGCTCGAAACCGGGCGCCAACGCGGCGACCAGGGTTCCCACGGTGAACGCGGCCATCGCCGCGATGTAGATGGACCTGAGCGCGAAGCGCTGCAGGATGAACCCGGTGGTCGGGATCAAGATCGCCATGGTCAGCAGGAACCCACTGGTCAACCACTGCGCCGTCGGCGCACTGATGTCGAGGTCGACCATCAGCGTCGGGAGTGCGACGCTAAGGATTGTTTCATTGAGGATCACCACGAAGGTCGCCACGAGCAGGAGGCTGATCAACAGCACACTGCCCGCGGGACTTCCGCCATCCTTCCGTGGCGCCTCGGCGCCCACGGTCACGTTTTCGGTCACAGGTTTCATCCCCCACTAGTCCTTCACAACTCGTGCAGCATATACCAACTGTCAGTCACTGCCACATTGGCAGAGCGTGACGAAAAACCATTTGACAGCTAAGCTCCGCACCATGACAGCCCAGCCGCTCGCCGCGCCCGATCTGCGCACGCGACGTCGCACCGAGACTCGCTTGCAGATTCAGCAGGCCGCGCTGGACCTGTTCGAGCAGCAGGGCTTCGAGGTGACCACGGTCGACGAGATCGCGGCCTCTGCGGGTGTGTCCTCACGGACCTTCTTCCGCTATTTCGCCACCAAAGAGGACTCGGTCCTGTTCGACATGTACGGCTTCGACGAGGCCATGCGGCTTGCGTGGCCGGCGCCGATCCCAGCCGGTTTGTACTGGCAGACGTTGAGCAGGCTCTTTCCGGGGTCATCGAGAGCATCCGCGAAGAGCAGGGCGAACTGGCAGCCACAATCCTGCGAATCCAGAAACTGGTGTCGGCCAATCCGTCGTTGAGCAAGGCGGCAATGGGCCGGTGCGCGGACTCGTCGCATCACCTTCTCGCTCTGATCGACGACGACGGGACGCCCGGGCGGCGCTCACATATCCGGATGATCCTCGAGATAGCGCAGTTGGCCTTGCAATGCGCCTTTGACGAGTGGGTCAACTCGTGCGCTCCGAGCCTGCCCGACGCCGACCTGCTGACCATCTATCGCCAGGTGTGCGATCGCCTACGCCGGCTCTGACGACCTGGCCGCCTCACCCACCTCATCTTTTTGCCCCCTCGATCGGGTGAGCACTTCGACCCTTGACTCGGACAGACTATGTCTGAGTATACTCGGACAATAAGTATCCGAGTAGAGGAGAGCGCCATGAAGATCGTCATTTTCGGTAAGGGACTCATCGGCAGCCAGGTCGCGACGAAGCTGGAGGAATCCGGACACGACGTCGTCGCGCTGGGACGTGAATCCGGCATCGACACCACAACCGGCACCGGACTACGCCAAGCCATGGAGGGCGCCGATGTGGTCATCGATCTCACGAACTCGCCGTCATGGGCCGACGACGACGTGATGGCATTCTTCCGCGACTCCACGGCGCATCTGCTCGCCGCCGAAGAGGCGGCCGGCGTCGGACATCACGTGATCCTGTCGATCGTGGGCGCTGACCGCGTACCCGACTCCGGCTACATGCGGGCGAAAGTTGCTCAAGAAGAGCTGGTCAAGGCCGGCCGAGTTCCATACTCGATCGTCCGATCCACCCAGTTCTTCGAGTTCATCGCCGGTATCGCCGACGCCGGCGCAGAAGGCGGAACCGTGCATGCCACTCCTGCACATCTGCAGCCCATTGCCTCGCACGACGTGGTGAATCGAGTTGCGCAGGTCGCCACCGGCGCTGCGCTGTGCGCCACTGTTGAGATCGCGGGACCGCAGCCACTTGGCATCGATGAATTGGTTCGACGACTGTTCGCCGCCACCGGGGATACCCGAACCGTCCTATCCGACCCCGATGCCGGCTATTTCGGAGCCAAGCTCGACAACTCGTCCATCACCCCGACTCCCGGCGCGGACGCGTGGATAGCGCCGACCACCCTGGACGAATGGCTCAAGACAGAGTTCTGAGGCGAGGACGGGGACGATCCACTGATCCCCCCGCCGCACGGACTCAAGGTGCCTGGGCGTGGCTAGAGTCGGTGACATGAAGCTATCCGCCGGCGTGGAGTGGTCCCTTCACTGCTGCGTGGTGCTGGGACAGGCAAATGGTCCCGTACCCGCTGCTCGTTTGGCCGAGCTTCACGGTATCTCCAAGACCTACCTTGCAAAACACCTGCAGTCACTCGCCCGCGCCGGAATCGTTCACCCATCCGAAGGACGCGATGGAGGGTACGTCCTGACCCGCGGACCTCAGCACACCACCGTTCTCGATGTGGTGCAGGCGATCGACGGCAAAGAACCGGCTTTCCGATGTACCGAGATCCGGCAGCAGGGCATTCTGGCAGCTCCGCCGGAGGAGTGTCTGTCGGCTTGCGGGATCGCGAAGGTCATGGCACAGGCCGAACAGGCTTGGCGGTCAACACTTTCCGCTGTCAGTATTGCCGATCTCGCGGCGACGCTCGATGTCGATGCGCTCAAGGAGATCCTCGAGCCGCGCAGCTGAGAACTCACAGCAAACCCCGCAGTGCGCGAGCACCTTCCTTCAGGAACTCGACGAGTTCAGTGCTGTTCGGAGACACCCTGTGCGCGGCCCCCTGTAGGCACAATCCCCCGATCACGTGAGATGAGCGTTCCCGAATCGGAACGGCCAGGGCAGCCCGCCCCAGACGGGACTCCTCGTTCTCGGAAGCGAGTTCGGTGGCGAGAACGCGGGCCAGGTCCTGCTGTAGGGCTTCGCCGTCGACCAGGGTGTGGGAAGTGACAGCGCGCAGCTGCACCGAACGAATTTTCTGCGGTTGATAGGCAAGCAGCAGCTTGCCGATCGCATGCGCGTGGGGATTGCGCATGATCGTCGACGGTGCAACGCCCTCGTGGTCGGGATCAGAGTCGACCACCCGCAACGAACCGTCTCGAAAGGTCGCCAGGTACAGACCATGGCGGGTTTCCGACCGCATCGCCTCGAGCACGTCACCCACACCTTCGACCGTGGTCGACGTCGACGCCGCATGGGCCAATTCGCTGGTCCGCTGCCCGAGTGCAAACCCGGTCAGATCGGGCACGCGGACCAGAAAACCCTCGGCCACCAGATAGTTCAGCATCCGGTAGGCCGTGGCGGGCGGGACGCCGGTGTGTCCGGCGATCTGTTTGGCCGTCGCCCCCGCTCCGAGATGAGCCACCGCCTCGAGCATCGCCAGCGCCTTGTGCACCGCCTTGGGTTGCTGACCACCGAAGCCGGTTCCCGAACCGGAACGCCGTTGATCCTGCCTCATGCCTACGGCCCAAATCGTTCCGGTGCCAACATGATCCGACCGTCCGGACCGGTGGTCAGAACAGCCGACCCCGGCAAGAGGTCGGCCGTCTCGACGGTGTCGAACTCACCGATCGTGGCGATGCTGGCCGGTCGAACCTGCCTGAGAACCGCGTACCACACCGAGCCCGAGATGCCGAAGCCCACCGCCCACACCGCGCAGGTCCAGGCTCCTGACCGGTAGGTCTCCAGGAGGGTGATCATCAGAAGCGCCAAACCGGCGACACTGGCGATCCCACCGCACAACACTGTGACGGCCGTGTGTTCACCGATGCGGTGCAGAAACCTCAGTGCGGCCACCGACACCAGTGTGTAGCCGAGCATCAAAGCCACCTCGACCACGATGTCGAAATTGTTGGCGAGATTGTCGGTGCCGTAGACGACGGCTCCGGCAAGACTCAGGCAGCAGAAAACGGTCACCGCCACGAACGGCGTCCGGAAGCGGGGATGCACAGTGGCGAGGGCACGCGGCGCCACCCAGTCGACGCCCATGGCGAACAGCAGGCGTGACCCCGCCTGCACACATCCCAACGTGGACGCAAGCCAGGAACAGCACACCCCTATGTTGACCGCGGCAACGAGCAGCGGATGCGCACCGGACGCCGTTCCACCGAAGTAGGCATTGAGCAAGGTCCCGGCATGACCACTCATTCCAGCCCATGCGGCGGAGACATAAAGGACGCCGATGATGATGGGGCTCAACAGGACCGTGCGCGTGACGGTACGCAGCGGGCGCCTCGCCTCCGGCCCGAAAAATGCTGCACTTTCAAAGCCCGCCATGCTCATCACGGTTTGCATGGCCAGAAAAATCATGAATCCGACAGGCAGAGAGTGCGCGGGTTCGGTGACCTCGACGGCAACCGGCGCGCGCATCAGCAGCGCGACGATCAGTATCAGCGAACATGTCTCGATGACGAGGATCGTGCGGGCCGCAAACCGCACACCACGTATCGCCACCATGGCGACGACCACCGCGACGATGATGCAGATCGCCAGGACGGTGGTGCGAGTGGCAGAGATCGGCAAACCGGCTTCGAGCCCGAGAGCGAGCAGGTCAGAACCCGAGTTCCACAACACCGAGATGGACACACCCAGATAGCCCATGAGCAGTGCGGTCCCCGCCGTGAGGGTTGCCCTCTTCCCCAGCCCCTGGGCGACAAAGGAATACAGAGACCCCGCGGCCGCCAGCCGTGCTGTGAACTGGCTGATGCACACCGCGACGAGGGTCATGACGATCGTCACGCCGGCGATGGTCAGCAAGCCCGTGAGTCCCGACGAGTACGTCGCCGTCCACAACGCTATGTACACCATGCACGTGGCCGGGGCCATCGTCGACATCGACTGCCCGAGCAGATCCATCGGTGTGAGTTGGCGGCGACCGAGTGCACTCAGCGGTGAGCGCACCGGATGGTCAGGCCGACCGGACTGCTGCTGCGCATGTGCCAGCGCGGCCCGAAGTGCGTTGGTGTTCATGGACTCTCACTTCTCATCGAACGACGAACGCAAAATGTACCGGGGGATCATTGCAGTGATATTTCGTCTGTGAACGACTCGTGCAATTCAAGTGGGAATCGGTAGGGAAAATCCCGAACAACGATCGCGCCGTTCCCCTCATCACCGAAGCCACCCCGCCTGACCTGCGTGGACTCCACGCATCGTTCCTCACTTGAAACCGCTGATCACGTAACTCCCGCGCAGCATCTGTGTCTCATCAGTTCCCGAGGATTGGCTCGAGCCGATCCACGAAGGACCGATCGCACGAGAATCGAGGTTGCCATGGTGTGGGCCGCCATATCCGCCGCGCTGGGCGCGGTGATGCTGGTCGCAGGACTCCCGAAGCTGGGTGATCGGGAAGGGATGATCCGCGTGGTGCGGGGGTACGAACTACTGCCGCCGAAGATGGCAACAGTCGTCGGAACGATCCTCCCGGCGGTCGAGATCGGGCTGGGAGGAACGCTCATCGCAGGTGTGCTGCCTGCCGTGTCCGGCTTGATCGCCGCGGCCTTGTTCACCACCTTCTTCGGTGGACTCACCATCAACCTGATGCGAGGCCGCCGCGACCTTGACTGCGGTTGTTTCGCGTTCGCGGTCGCCGATGATCACCCCGTCCAGATCGGTTGGTGGCATTCGGCACGGGCCGCCGCCTTCACGCTCATCGCGGTGTTGGTCGCATTCGGCCCCGGCGACCTCGACGTCGGTGACCGCCTCGCCGGCGGTGCACTCGGAGTGACGGTGGTCGCGCTGGTGGCCGTTGCCCTGACCGCGCTGTCGGTGATGAACCTCGGCCGTCGGCCGGTCGACGACTACCTCACCGATGCCGCCATCGAGATGCGCACCGTATCTGCATCCAAGTACTGAAAAGCGAAAGGCAACACAATGATCCCATTCCTGACCGCCATGACCGGCGTTCTCACCGTGGCCGTACTGGTCCTGCTGTTGATGATCCTGGGGCTCGCCCGCGAAATCGGCCGAGTACAAGTACGTCTCGGCCCCCTCGGAGCACGAATGCTCGACACCGGGCCGAAGATCGAGCAGGCGGGGCCTTCGTTCCGCGGACTCACCGATCACGTCGGCCGCGAGGTCGGTGTCGGTGGTCATCGCGACCGTCCTCAACTACTCCTGTTCACCGCGCCGAGCTGCTCGACCTGCAAGAGCCTGCTGCCCGGGGTGAAGGCGATGGCCAAGAGCGAGGACGACGTCGACATCGTGATCATCTCCGACGGCGCTCCTGCCGAGCACGCCGCGTTCCTCGCCGGCGCGGGACTCGGTTCGGAACTGAGCTATGTCGATGCGCGCGACGTCGGCATCGCCTATCAGATCGGAACCACGCCGTACGGTGTGATGCTCGACGAGCACGGGAAGATCCGCGCAAAGGGACTGTGCAACCACATGGCTCAGGTCGAGAGCCTGCTCAACGCCCTCGAATCCGGAAACCCTTCCCTGCAGCATCTGCACCGCCAGGCCGCCGAGAACCGAGGCGCGGCCTGAGCACACGCCCGTCACACGACCCAACCATCGTCATCCCCCTGAACACGTGAATGGAGAATCAATGGACCACGAACATCAACACGGCTCGAGCGAGCAGCGATATCCGGTCGACGAGAACACTGTCGCCGAGCAGGCCGAGTGGATGGCGGGCCGCGGCGGCAGTTTCGCGAGCCGGTCGGGACGCCGCCTCTCAGAACAAGTTTCGCGCCGGTCGGTGATCTCGCGTATCGGCCGATGGACCATGGGCGCCTCGGGCGTCGCACTGGTGAGCTCGCTGCCTGTCTCACGCGCGCTCGCGGCGCCCGAGCCCGAGACCCCTGCGGCCCCAGAACCCCTCGTCCCGGTCTACGACGGCAAGAATCCTGCCGAATGCGAGTACTGGCGATGGTGCAGCATGGACGGGACTGCCTGTGCTGCATGTAATGGAGGTGGCGTCACCACCTGCGCTCCAGGGTCCAAGCCGGGCGCCGAGTTCTGGGTGGGATGTTGCACCAATCCGGATGACGGCAAGACCTACCTCATCGCGTACTACGACTGCTGCGGTGCGCCGAGCTGCTCGCAATCATTCTGCGGGGAGCCGGACATGCAGGCGACCATGTACAACCCGGTATCCGGCAGCTACGACCAGGAGATCATCTGGTGCGTGTCCGATGAGTCACAGGCGTACACGTGCACGATGGCGCCGATCATCGGGAAAGACTGCCAGGCTCGGCCGGCCGCTCGGCCCAAAGTGGGTGCAGGGTCGTGAATGCATCAACGCTCCGATCAAGAGCAGCTGTGGCGCTGACGGTCTCGATCGCGGCAGTACTGACCGTCACATCGTGCAGTTCGTCCGGTGACGAGGCGGGCACTTCGACCGAGGTGTCGTATCCGTCGGTGCCGTACGGGCCACCGAGCGAGGGCACCGCCCTCGAGACCCAGGACCAGGAGATCGGCGAGACGATCCCCGAACCGCTGCACGTCGGCGAGATCGAGCCGATCGCGGCCAACCAATTACTGGCCGTCGAAGGTGGATTCGGCCAACTCGAGGTCCCGGTCGACGTCATCGATCCGGCCACCGGCGAGGTGACCAGCCGCATCGTTGTGGGCAACGGGATCTGGGACCCCGTGATCCACGGTTTCGTCGGCAAGACCAGCCAGGACCCGGCCGTCCTGGCCGCCGAGGTGTGGCGGCCACGTGGATCCCGTGGCGCCGCCGACTTCACGGTCAGCACCTATTCGGGCAACCTGCTCGAGCCCCGAGAAGTGATGCTGCCGAACGTGGCCCGCGTCCATTCCCGAATGGGCTCGAATGCGGTGACCTCTGACGGCAAGTACTTCGTGACCTGGGATGACGGCTTGTTCGGGATACGCGTGGTGGATCTCGCCGCGGGGAAGACCACGGGCGCCCTCCGCGTGGTCGGCTGTGGCCCCTTCACGTGGATGGTGGGTCACCAGGTCTACAGCGTCTGCGAGGACAGTCGTGAGCTCCTGCAGGTCACCATCGGTGACGATGGTGTGCCCACCGAGACCGCGCGAGTGAAGGTCCTTCCCGATGACTTCGTCAGCACCCGAAAGGTCACGTGGGCAGCTGATGCCAAGAAGGCCCTGCTGGTGAGCGAGAACGGAGACGTGTTCGTGTTCGACTTCTCGAACGGGTTGCCGAAGAACCCGGCCGCACCGATCGGGAACGCCGGCGACGACTCGGGCCGCTTCTCGGAGAACGCGATCAACAACGACGGCACCCGGATTGCGGTCACGTACACCGACTCCCCCATTCATCCCGATTCCGCGCGAGGTGGTTCGGTCGCCAAGATCGTCTTGTCCGAAGCCCAGACCTTTGCTGCGGTGAAGACACTGACATTGGCGGACCTGGGTCTCACCGAGTTCTCGAGCATGACCTACAGCGTCGACGGCAAGACCCTGTACGTGCTGGGCAAGGGCCAAGAGGTGGACGGGACCGCTCCGACAAAGGTGGTCGGAATCGCCTCGGCAACGGGCGACCAGGTCAGCTCGGCCGACATCTCCGGCAATGTCGACGACGTCACCGAGCTCATCACACCCGAGGTGATCGGATGACTCGACCGGCTTCCCGGTTCGTCCTCGACCGTCGCCGCTTCCTGTCTGTCGCGTCGGCCGGTTTCGCGGTGTCGGGTCTGGGCGTGGTCGGGCTGGGAGTCGCCGGATGCGGCAGCAGCTCGTCCGCGTCCAGCGACTCACCGGGTCCGGACAAGCTCGACTACATCAAACCCGGTGATCCGGAAGTGGCTGCGGCCGAGAGCAAGCGGAGATACTCGGGAACCACGGTCCCGGTCGCGTTGTCTGCCGGGGCTGCCACGGTGGACCTCGGCGGTCGCATCGTGAACACCTGGGCGTTCGGTGACAAAGTGGTGGCCCCGACCATTCGGATGTCCGCAGGTGACCGGTTGGATGCCACCCTGTCCAATTCACTGTCGGCGGATACCAGCATTCACTGGCACGGTGTCCGCATCCGCAACGACATGGACGGCGTTCCACCGGTCACCCAACCCGCGGTGGTGCCGGGGTCTGCATTCGACTACACCTTCATTGCACCGGATCCGGGAACGTACTGGTATCACTCGCATTCAGGCCTGCAGGCCGACCGAGGACTCTTCGGCGCGCTCGTGGTCGAGGATCCGCAGGATTCCTCGGGTGCGGACACCGATACCGTTCTGGTGCTCGACGATTGGGTCGACGGATTGGGAACCACGCCGGATGCGCTGATCACGGCGCTCAATCCGCAGATCGCCGGTGGCCACAGCGGCCACGGCGCGCACGGGGGCGCAAGTTCCACGGCTGCGATGCCCGCGGGGCCGACGTCCGAGGAAACCGCCGTCGCCGAGAGGCTCGTGACCGCCGGTCACGGCAATTCCTCCGCGCTCGGTGGGATGACCCAGCACATCACCTACCCGATGCATCTGATCAATGGGCGGCCATCCAACGACCCCTCCGTCATCGAAGCCGCGCCGGGTACACGCCTGCGGATTCGAATCATCAACGCTGGTGCGGAAACTCCCTACCGATTCGCAGTTGCCGGGCACCGGTTGACCGTGGTGGCGGTCGACGGGTACGACGTGGTGCCCACCGACACAGACGCAATTCTCATCGGCATGGCCCAGCGTTATGACGTGCTCATCACGGTGGCGTCGGGCGCATGGCCGGTGGTGGCCTCGGTCGAGGGTCGCGCCGGGTACGCGTCCACGGTTCTTCGCAGCACCGATACGACGCCCCTGGCGAATCCCGATGTGGGCGGGTCCATCCCGGAACTCACCCGTCAGCTGGTGCTGGAAAGCGAGCTGAAGGCGGCGGAGAGCGTTCGCCTCGATTCCCGCCCACCCGACCGGGACTACCGGGTGGACTTGCTGCAAGCGGGTGATCGCTACGTATGGGCGATGGCTGGTCCCGACGCGGGCGAACTCGTCATGAAACAAGGTGAGCGCGTGCGGATCACGATGACCAACACTTCGACGATGTGGCATCCGATGCACACACATGGTCATACCTTTGCCGTGCCTGCGTACGGCGGACTTCGTCGTGACACGGTCAACGTGATGCCCAGGACGTCGCTTGCGATCGAGTTCGACGCCGACAATCCCGGCGAGTGGATGTTCCACTGCCACAATGCATACCACTTCGAAGCCGGAATGACGGCGAACTTGAAGTACATCAGATGAGAGGTATCCGAATGAAGAAGCTCGTTGTCCTGCTGATTGCCCTGTGTGCCGTGGTGAGCACTGTCGCCTGCGGTGGCGGCGACACCGGATCCGAGTCGGGAGCAGCAGCCACGGTGACGGTGAAGAACATGAGCTACAGCCCGGCGTCGGTGACCATCAAGAAGGGCCAGACGGTGGAGTGGGTGTTCGACGACTCCGGCCTGCCCCACGACGTGGTCGAGGACTCCGACGAGGCCTTCAAGAGTGACCTGCTCACGTCGGGGACCTTTCGGCACACCTTCGACGACGCCGGCACGTTCGACTATCACTGCACCCCGCATCCGATGATGGTCGGAACCGTGGTGGTTCAGTAGTGAGACGTGCTGCCCTGGCAGCGATCCTGCTCCCGCTGACTGCCGGTTGCAGCCAGCAGACTGCTTACCCGGCCGGCGATGATCGGCCCGCCGATGCCGTGGTGACCATCAGCAACATCCGGTTCAATCCTCAGGAGGTGCACATCCCCGTCGGGGGCGTCGTGGAATGGAGGTTCGACGACGGCGGCCTGCTCCACGACGTGCGCTCCGACGGCGTCTTCGACAGCGGTCCAACCGGTGACAGCACGTTCCGCTTCACCTTCGAGAAGGCCGGAATCGTGCAGTACACCTGCTCAATCCATCGCTACATGCTCGGAACAGTTCACGTCGGCTGACGTGGACGCCCACGACCGAAAGGCACACAGATGACCACGGTGATCGATCACTCACCACTTCAACAGGACATTCCCGACATCCGTCCGCCCTTGCAGGACTCAGTGGACCGGATGTCACGGACAGTACTCACCGGGGGGCTGGTCGGCGCCGGTGTGGTTGCGGCACTAACGCTTTCGCCGTCCCCCACCTCCGGTCTGACGGGGGCAGTCATCGCAGTCGGTGCAGTCACCGCCCTCGCCGCCAACTGGTCCACGTGCGGGATGTCAGTGGCCGGCGTTGTGGTGGCGCCCAAGCACACCGAGCGACGAGGTTCTTCGACGCCGGTGCGCCGGCTCGCGTGGCATGCCCTCGGTTCCGTCTCGACCGGTGCGGTGACAGGCGCTGCGCTGGGTGGGATCGGCGGCTTGGTACTCGGCGCGGTGCCGATGACCGTGACCTTGGCGATCTGGGCCGCGTTGGCGATGGCGTATGGCCTCCACGAACTCGGGCTCATTTCGATGCCCACTCCGATGCGACGGCAGCAACTACCCAGACACCTACGACGCACCACCGCCCCGTGGAAGGTGTCATTGATCTTCGGCGCGATCATCGGTCCGGGATTCCTCATCTACATCCGCTCGAGCGCCTACTATCTGCTTGCGCTCGGCGTGGCCGCCCTCGGCTCCCCGGCGCTCGGTGCCGCCTTGTTCGTCCTGGTCTCTCTCGGCCGATGCATGCCGAGCGCGCTGGCCATCGTCCACACTCGCCGCGGCGGCTCGATGCCCGGATTCCTCTCGATCATGTGTGTGGTCGATCGCCGGATCCAGAGTCTGGCCGGTGCTGCCCTGATGGGTCTCGGAGTCTTCACAGCTCTTGTGCTGAGCTGACGAGTGCAGGCTGATGCGGCGCCCCTCGAACGACGGGGCGCCGCATATGCCACCGTTGGTCACATGCTCTACGAATACCGCTTCGATGTGGTGTCGTTTCTCGTCTCGCCCGCCCACGCGTACTTCGGTCGAGCGAAAGACGGACCTGCGGCGCACGTTGCCACCCAGACACCCGATTCCATCGAGATCGTGGCAGACAAGGGAATTCGCGGTGACCGCTTCTTCGGCGTCCGTGCCCATACCGAAGCAGCGGTGACCTTTCTGGCTCTCGAGGCGTGCGAGGCCGCGGCTGGTGGTGTCGACTCTGCTGTGGCCCGGCGCAACGTGATGGTGCGCGGACTCGAACTCGATCCCCTGCGCGCTGAGGAGTTCGAGATCGACTCCGGTGACGGCCCGGTTCGGTTCCGTGGCGGCCGGCCCGCACATCCCTGCAGCTGGATGGATTCCATGGCCGGCGACGGCACCAGAAAGGCGCTCATCGGCCGGGGTGGGTTGCGTGCGCAGCCACTGACCTCCGGGATCCTCACCGCGGGCCCCGCGATCATCCGATGCAACACGGAACTGGATCCTTCCCGGGCCGCCGATCAGGTGCGCCGGGCGCAACCGACCTGAGTGCGCTGCCATTCGGACGGTGCCGTTCCGAACACCACCGGAGACGTGCCAGACTTCGCGCATGACCGAGAGCAAACCCGACCTGGTCCTACTCCACGGCGTGACGATGTCCGGATCGGCGTGGTCCGACGTGATCCCACTGTTGTCGCAGGCTCACCGGGTACATGCGCCCACCGCACTCGGTCATCGCGGCGGCGCGCCGGCACCGGACCGACGACCGGTCACCCTCGGCGACATGGTCGACGATGCCGAGCGCATCCTCGATGATCTCGGACTCGACCGACCGCATCTGGCAGGCAACTCGATGGGCGGCTGGATGTCCATCGAATTGGCACGCCGCGGTCGCGCTGCAAGCGTTTGTGCGCTGTCTCCGGCAGGAATGTGGTCGATCGGGAGCGCAAGCCAGGATCACGCGGTTGCGCGGCTACGTCGCGAGGTAGCTCTGACAAGGGTCAGCAGGCCCATCGCCCCACTGGCACTGAAACTCGCAGCCGTGCGGCGAATTGCCATGCGCGACATCGCCTGGCGTGCGGATCGACTCACACCTGCCGCGGCTCTCACCGCGGCAGATGACCTTCTGGGCTGCGCGGTGACCGTCGATCTCCTCGGTACCCGCGAGCACCTCGAACCGCTCGACCCCGTGCCGTGCCCGATCACTGTCGCATGGGGGCAGCACGACCGGATCTTTCCTGTCGACGTCAACGGCGTTATCGCGCGGAATCGCCTTCCGCAGGCCACGTTCACGGTGCTCACCGGCGTCGGTCACGTTCCAATGATCGATGACCCGGCTCTGGTGGCCGACACCATCATCGGCACCACCGGTGCGGCTCGCGCGAATTGAGGATCCGGCCCCGCACAGGCGCTACAGCGTTGTCGCGATTCCGCCGTCCACCGGTATCACTGTGCCGGTGAGATAGGAGCCCGCCCGGCTCGTCAGGTAGACGACGGCGCCGACCATATCGTCCGGACGGCCGATCCGCCCCAATGGCGACGCGGCCTCGATCTCGGCTCGGAGGTCTTTGAGGATGGGCGCCATCATCCGCGACTCGAATGGTCCGGGCGCTATGGCGTTGACGGTCACGTGACGCTCGCTGAGATCGCGGGCCAGGTGGCGCGTGAGCTGATGTACGGCGGCCTTGCTCGCCGAATAGGAGTAGGAAGCTGTGCGCGGCACGCGAATTCCGTCGATGCTGCCGATCATGACGACACGCGAAGGATCGTCTGCGGTGGCCGTTCGCTCCAGCATCGGAAGCAGGGCTTGCGTCAGGACAAACGGTGCCCGAACATTCAGATCCAGGACGCGGGACCATGCCGAGTCGGGGAACTCGTCCAGCGGGGCACCCCACGTGGCGCCGGCGTTGTTAACCAGGATGTCCAGACCGTCCACCCGGTCGGCAACTTTCTCGGCCAGTTCACGACAGCCTTCTGTCGTCGAGAGATCGGCCTGGATCGCCATCAAGCCGCCGGCCTCGGCCGCTTCGAGAGCCGGCTGCTTTCGTCCTGCGATGACAACGCGTGCGCCGTGTTGATGCAGTCCGTGGGCGATCATCGCCCCTATACCGCTGGTACCGCCGGTGACCAGCGCAGTCTTGCCTGCGACGTCAAATAGGTTGCGGCTCATACCCTGAGTCACTTCAGTCATATCTTCAGGTT
Organism: Williamsia sp. D3; assembly: GCF_000506245.1. Lineage (NCBI taxonomy): Bacteria > Bacillati > Actinomycetota > Actinomycetes > Mycobacteriales > Nocardiaceae > Williamsia > Williamsia sp. D3. The sequence goes on from NZ_AYTE01000006.1 coordinate 70,557, forward strand.
CTATCATCCGGGCGGGGCTTCCCGTGCCGGTTCGAGCGCCCCGGTGGCAGCAACGGCTCAGGGTAGGACTGTCAGTCCCTGACTAGGTCCCACGATCGCGGATACCGTGGCGACCATGGAACTCGGATTGCACATCGCGGACTTCACCTACCCTGCCGGACCGTCCGGACTGGCGGACGATCTGGTCACCATCGCGCAAACAGCTGAGGCGCAGGGATTCGCCAAGCTCAGCGTGATGGACCATCTCTGGCAGATCGGCCCCGTCGGCCCTGTCGACACCGACATGCTCGAGGCCTACACGGCGCTCGGCTACCTGGCCGCGGTGACCGAGAAGGTCGACCTCCTCGCCTGGGTGACGGCCACCGTCTATCGCGAGCCCGGACTGCTCGCAAAAGCGGTCACGACTCTTGATGTGCTGTCCAAAGGTCGGGCCTATCTGGGCATCGGCGCGGCCTGGAACGAGGAAGAATGCGTGGGCCTGGGCCTGCCGTTCCCGAGCACGGCCGAGCGGTTCGAGCGCCTCGAAGAGACCTTGCAGATCTGCCTTCAGATGTGGAGCGACGACAACGGCGCCTACGACGGCAAGCACTACCGTCTCGGAAGCACACTCAATGTGCCACAAGCGTTACGCCGTCCTCATCCGCCCATCTTGATCGGCGGCAGTGGCGAAAAGAAGACGTTAAGGATGGTCGCTCAGTATGCGCAGGCGTGCAACCTGTTCGGCGGACCCGATGTGGAACACAAGCTCAATGTGCTTCGCTCGCACTGTGAGTCACTCGGCACCAACTATGACGCGATCGAGAAAACCGTCATGTTCCCTCTCGACCCGGGGTCAGATGGCGCGAACGTCGACGAGCTGCTCGGGCAACTCAAACCACTGGCAGATCTGGGTGTCACCCACGTTCACGGCTGGGTTCCGGGGGTTGCCGAGATCACCCCACTGGAGATCCTCGGCGACCGCGTCATTCCCGTGATCGCAGACTGGTAGGGCGAGGGCCCGACCGGGTCGCGGGCATACGGACACTCAACGCAGACAAGGGCTTTTCTAGACCACCCGCAGTAGCCCACTCGCCGAGTTTGCTCTCAGCCGGTACCATTCTGCGTTCAAATGATGAACGCAGCTTCTGTTGTAGCGCAGTAATTCTCGAGCACTAGAAGGGCGGGCTAGCGCAGTTTCAGGGGCAGCGTGCAGTGGTCTCACAGTCACCATCGAGCACCATCGAGTTCGAACATACATTCGACAACTTCGGATTCTATTGCTAGACTGAGGTATCGGGTTCGAGGGCTGGGGGGCTTGTCGATGAGTGATTCGGTGACGGTGGATCCACCGCCGATGCCGGTGTTGGTGGGGTTGTATCGCGATCTTGATGCGGTGTTGCAGCGGATTGCTGGTGCGTCAGCAGCTGATGTTGATGATGTGCAGGTTGCGGAGTTGGTGCGGGTGAACGAGAGAGTTGTCCGGACACTGACCTTTCAGGGCCTCAAGCGGTTGCAGGAGGTGAATGATCGAGGCTTGTTTCGCAAGGCTGGTCATTCGACGTTGCACCGGTTTGTGATGAGTGAGTTGCGGGTGTCTCGTGGTGATGCCTCGTCGCGGTTGAAAGCACTCGATGCTGCCGGTGTGTTGTTGTCGATGCAGGGCGAGCCGCTGCCCCCGAAATGCCCGGCCGCCGCGGAAGCGTTGGCCGAGGGTGCGATTGGTTTGGCGCACATGGATGTGTTGCTCAAAGTCCGCGACAAAATCCCGCACAAATCTGCACCGGAAGTGTATGACGTGGTCGATGCGTGGATGACCGACAACGCCCGCACCCTGGGCCCCAACGAACTTGAAGTGTGTGGACGGGAAGTGTTGGCGCGAGTTGATCCGGACGGATCACTCACCGACGACGCCGACCGCAAACGCAACCGGGGCCTATCTGATGGTCCTCAAGGGTTGGACATGATGGCCAAAATCAGTGGCAATCTCGACCCGGCGACGTTGGCGTTGTTTCGGACGGTGATGGATGTATGGGCAGCACCGGGTATGAACAATCCTGATGATCCGAACTCACCGACCGGCGCTGCTGACGATCCGACCATGGATCCGGCGATCATCGAGGCTGCCGCGGGGCGCGATTCCCGGAGTAGAGCCCAACGTCAGCACGATGCATTCAAAGCGATCCTGAAGACCATCCTCGAGTACAAACTGCTCGGTACCTCCCACCGTGGCCTACCAGTGCAGGTCATCATCACCATGACCAAACAGCAGCTTGATGAGGCCGCAGGCATCGCCCGCACCGCCTCCGGCGTTGATATGCCGGTCAAGGACGCTGTCGAACTCGCCGCCCGGGTGGATTGGTCGCTGGCAGTGTTCGCCAACCACTCCGCCGACGTCCTCTACTTCGCCCGCGCCAAACGCACCGCCCAGCAAGGCCAACGGATGGCCTTGTTCGCCAAAGACCGAGGCTGCACCAGCCCCGGCTGCCGTAACCCGATCTCCTGGACCGAAATCCATCACACCACCGCCTGGGCCGACGGCGGACACACCGACATCGACGAACTCGCGCCTGCGTGTCCGCCTCACCACAAGATGATCGGACCCGGCGAGGATCAATGGCAAACCATCATGCTCACCGACGGCCCCGACGCCGGCCGAGTCGCCTGGATCCCACCCACATACATCGACCCCGACCAACAACCACGCATCAACCGGGCCCACCACACCGACCACACCATTGAAGCGGTATGGCAGAACATCATCGCCGAACGACAACAAGCACTCGACGAACGCGAACAACGCATGCAGCTGCAACAGCGAAGTGCTCCACCGATTGTGGGTTCCGAATCAGACGACGATGCAACGCATCTCGAATAAGAACCTCGACGAGAGCGATCCGGCCGCACACCCATCTCAGCAAATATGTTGCACTGCAACCCGCATCGCCGTCACGATGCTCGGAATCATTGCGGGATCGCCGGCATCGGCGATGACCCGTGCAGCGGTCGGACCGCTTGCCGCGACTACCGACAGTTGGCAGAGCTGCGGTGATGTGTTCGCCGATCTCACCCCGGCAAGGTCGGTCAGAAGGCGTGATGAGATGCTGTCGAGCTTGGCCCGTAGATCCGACAATGGCGGGTTCGGGATGGACAACTGCGCTTGGTCCGATAGCGTCCATGTGGAGAAATACGCGTATTGAACACCGGTCGCCGCCTGTACCTGATCGGTGAAGAACGCAGCCACCCGCGCTCGATCCAGCCCGTGAGCGGACGCTGAGTCCGACGCGGCCTGGATGACCGCGGCCGCGCGAACAGGGTCGTTGATCGGGCTGCCGGAGTGCCACTTCGACTGGGCGACCTCATGGGCCACGATCAAACGGTCACCAATAGTGTTGACCAGCTGGACGACTGGATCATGGCCTACCGGCGTCGCATGGGCTGTTGGGCCCGCCAACACCGCACCGACTGCGGCCAGCGACATCACCAGGAACGACGCAACAATTTGTACCGCCCGCATTCTTCCTCCCGACCCGTCCAGCCCCATTCCATGCGACCGTACTCGCCGAGACCGAGCCCAGCGTTGCGAATTGCCGCACGCCGATCCTTCAGCCTTCGGCCCATTTACTGCGCTCGGCGGGCGCCGGGGCGCGACGACCGATGAGCAGTGTCAGCGTTGCGAGACGAGATAAGTGATCGACGTCGGGCCGCTCGGTGAGCCGGCCGTGGTCCCGATCACCACCGTGTAGCGCTTGCCGTCTTTGTCGGCTCCATACCCGGCGACGGTCTGGCCACCTTCTTGCCGACGGAACTCCTCGGTGAACCCCGCGTCGGTGAGGACCTTGCCTGCGTTGTCGAAGGGATTCCCTGCGTCGGGCTTACCGGCGACGGTGAGGTTCCAGCCCTCCTGCGCGGTCCCGCCCGCGGCGAGTATCGAACCCTCGATCAGCGGTACCTGATCCGGGAAATCTTGCGGCAAATTCACTGACCCGACCGTCGTGGATTCAGCCTCCTCGCTGTCTCCGCCACACGCTCCCAACACCAGCGCAAGACCCGTGATCATCAGCACCAAAACCACTCGCACCCGACTCATGCGAACAGAGTAGGGGGTGGGGTCCGGTTGCGCCCGATCGGCTGCGATCTTGTCGGGAACACCAACTTGTCCGTTTTGCGGTGACCAGCGGCGAGAGGCCATCTCGGTGGCCGCCTCATCCCCGAATACGGCACCTAGCAGCAGCAACGGTAGACTGGGTGACAACAAACCGGAGCTAATCCGTCTTCGGTGAACGGTCGCAGGCATTGTTCGGTGTGCCTGTCGCCGTTGTCACGACCCACCCGACACCCCGCCCATTCGATCGACGGAGTGCCTCTTGATCGCAGTCTTGGCCGCCTTGGCCATCACGGCTGTGCTGGCCCCTGCGATCATCACCGCCCTGGGCAGGCGCGGCTTCTACCTCCTCGCGCTCGCCCCGCTGGGCGGCCTGGTGTGGGTGGTGCTCAATTGGCCCGACGACGAACACGGCGTCCGGACGGAATCCTTCAGCTGGGTCCCTGCCCTGCAGATGAACATCGACTTCCGCTTCGACACCCTCGCGGCCGTCATGTCTGTTCTGGTGCTCGGGGTCGGAGCCCTGGTGCTCTGTTACTGCGCCGAGTACTTCAGTGAGGTGCGACGTCGGGTCGCCGGCTTCGCGGCCGAGATGGTGGCGTTCGCGGGCGCGATGTTCGGGCTGGTCATCAGCGACAACATGCTCGTGCTCTACATCTTCTGGGAACTGACCACGGTGCTGTCGTTCCTGCTGGTCGGTTTCTACGCCGTCCGCGCGACGAGCCGCCGCGCCGCCACCCAGGCCCTGCTCGTGACCACGGCCGGTGGACTGGCGATGCTGGTCGGCATCGTGATGCTGGGCGAAAAAGCCGGCTCCTACCTGTTGTCGGACATCGTGGCCGACCCCCCGGTCGGGTGGACGGTCACCGTGGCCATCGTCCTGATCCTGATCGGTGCGCTCAGCAAGTCGGCGATCTTCCCGTTCCACTTCTGGCTTCCCGGTGCCATGGCGGCCCCCACCCCGGTCAGCGCCTATCTGCATGCCGCAGCCATGGTCAAGGCCGGAATCTTCTTGGTGGCCAGGCTCGCCCCGGGCTTCTCCGACCTTGTGTCCTGGGACGTCTTGGTGGTCGGGCTCGGCTGCGCCACCATGGTCCTCGGCGGATTCCGGTCGCTGCGCGAATACGACCTCAAGTTGGTGCTCGCCTTCGGAACGGTCTCGCAGCTGGGGTTCCTGATGGTGCTGGTCGGCATCGGCGACGAGGATGTCGCGATGGCGGCGATGGCGATGTTGGTGGCCCATGCGCTGTTCAAAGCGTCGCTGTTCATGGTGGTCGGCATCATCGATCACTCCACCGGTACCCGCGACCTGCGCAAACTCGCCCGACTCGGTCACAGCACCCCTGTGTTGGCGGGCATCGCAGCACTCGCGGCCGCCAGCATGGCGGGCCTCCCCCTCACCCTGGGATTTGTCGGCAAGGAGACCGCCTTCGCCGAGATCTGGGACACGGGCGCCCTGAACGAGTGGCAGGGGCCGGTGGTGGTCCTGGTGCTGGTACTCGGATCCACTCTCACCGTCGCCTATTCGCTGCGATTCCTGTGGGGCGCCTTCGGTCGCAAACGCAAGGCCGAACCCAGCCCAGCGGTGGCGCGCATGCACCGTCCGAGCGCCGCGTTCCAGGCGCCGGCGGCGATACTCGCGCTCGCCGGGGTGGTCTCCGGTCCACTCGCCGGACTCATCGGCAAGCGCGTGGAGCCCTACGCCGAAACGGTGCCCAGCTACGACGAAGGCATAGCCCACCTCTCGCTGTGGCATGGCTTCAATCTCGCCCTCGGTTTCACGGCCATCGCAGTGGTCGCGGGTACCGCGCTGTTCCTCCTGGTGCGCGAACTCGGCCGGCTGGGGTTTGTGCGTCCCGCACTCGGTAACGCCGACAGGATCTATGACGCGGTGCTGCGCGGCGCGGACACCATCTCGATCAACCTGACCCGCAACACCCAGCGGGGGTCGTTGCCACTCACCCAGGGTGTCATCGTGATCACGCTGGTGCTCCTACCCACGATCGTCCTGTTTCTCGGGCAGCGGAACAGGCTGGAGATCAACGGCTTCGAGTCTCCCGTGCAGTTCGTGATCGGCGGGATCATGGTGGCCGCGGCGGTAGCCGCCACTGTCCTGCGCAACCGGCTCGCCGCCGTCCTCGTCGTCGGGGTCACCGGCTACAGCTGCGGCGTGCTGTTCGCCTTGCACGGCGCACCCGATCTCGCGCTCACCCAGTTCCTGGTGGAGACACTGACACTGGTCATCTTCGTATTGGTCCTGCGAAAACTCCCCGCCGAGGCGGAGAACCGCCATGCCACCGGGTTCAAGCCGTTGCGGGCCTTGCTCGGCCTGGCGTTTGGCGCACTGCTCGTGGTGGTCGGTCTGTTCGCGGCCGCCGCCCGCAACACAATTCCGATGTCCACCGAGATCCCCTACGCCGCATACAAATACGGCAACGGCTCCAACGCGGTCAACGTGCTGCTCGTGGACATCCGCGCATGGGACACCCTCGGTGAGGTGTCGGTCCTGATGGTTGCCGCAACCGGTGTCGCGTCGATGGTGTTCCGCCACCGCCGGTTCGGTGCTGCACCGCGTGTGGCCGATGCGACCAGAGCGGGTAGGCCCCGCCCCGAAACCGAGGGCGCGCAGCTGTTCGGGGAACGCACCACGTGGTTGCGCGGCAGCAACTTCCGCGACCCGCGCCACCGGTCGATGGTGCTCGAGGCCACCACACGGTTGCTGTTCCCGACGATGATCGTGTTGTCGCTCTACTTCTTCTACGCAGGTCACAACGCGCCGGGCGGCGGGTTCGCAGGTGGATTGACGATGGGTCTGGCCCTGGTCCTGCGTTACCTGGCCGGCGGCCGGTACGAGCTCGGCGAAGCGCTGCCCATCGACGCGGGGCGCATTCTCGGGGTCGGCCTCGGCCTGTCCGCCGGTACCGCTGCCGCGTCGGTTCTGCTCGGCGCGCCCGCACTGTCGTCGGCGACGTTCGAGTTCACGCTGCCGATCTTCGGCGACGTCAAGCTGGTCACGGCCCTGTTCTTCGACCTGGGTGTCTACCTCATCGTGGTGGGCCTGGTGCTCGACGTACTGCGCAGTCTCGGCGCCCGGCTCGACGAAGACAACCCACGGGTGCGTCGCGACGCCGACCAGTCCGAGCCCGAGGAGGTGGCGGCACGATGACCATCAACCTCGGCCTGATGATCGTGGTCGCCCTGATGGCCGCCTGCGGTGTCTACCTGTTGCTCGAACGCAGTCTCATCCGCATGCTGCTCGGACTGCTGCTGGTGGGCAACGCGATCAACCTGATGATCGTCACCGTCTCGGGAGCCATGGGCAATCCGCCGATCATCGGCCGCACGTCAGAGGGCCGCACCGGAGACGCCGATCCGCTGGCGCAGGGCATGGTGCTCACGGCCATCGTCATCACGATGGGCATCGCTGCCTTCGTCCTGTCGTTGGCCTACCGCTCCTTCATGATCAACACCGATGACGAGGTGGACGACGATCCCGAAGACCTCAAGGTGAAGTCACAGTCGAGCGCCACCGCACCCGACCGCGATCGCAGCGACGACCCGATCACCGGGCTCGACACGTTCCGGGGTGACCTGTTCGACGACGACGGCAACCCGCTCACCGACGAGCAACTGCGCGCCCGCGCCGAGTTGCATCAGACCGACCTGCTGCCCAGCGCCGACGACAGTGATGACTTCGAGCCGACCGACCGTGACGGTGATGGCCGATGACCTTGTCGCACGAGTGGTTCTCGACGCTCATCGTCGCGCCCGTCCTCGCCCCGATGATGGGCGCGGTGCTGACCCTGATCATGGGGCGGTATCCCCGATTCCAGCGTGTGGTCACGGTCGCCGCGATCACGGTCGCGTTTGTCGCCTCATGCCTTTTGCTCTATCTGACGAACCGCGACGGTACGTATGCGTTGCACGTCGGCGGTTGGGATTCCAAGGGCGGTGACCTCGGCCCTCTGGGCATCACGCTTGTGGCTGACCAGCTCTCGGCGCTGATGCTCGTGGTGTCCACCGCGGTGCTGCTCTGCGTCATGCTCTACGCCGTCGGCCAGGGTATCCGCGACGGCACCACCGAACAGCCGGTGTCGATCTTCTTGCCGACCTATCTGCTGCTGTGCACCGGCGTCTGCAACGCCTTCCTCGCCGGCGACCTGTTCAACCTGTACGTCTCGTTCGAGGTGCTGCTCGCCGCGAGCTTTGTGTTGCTCACCCTCGGTGCCAGCGCGGACCGGGTGCGCGCCGGCGTCTCGTACGTGATGGTCTCGATGGTGTCGTCACTGATCTTCTTGGCGGGCATCGCGTTTGCGTACGCAGCCACCGGCACACTGAATCTCGCGGAGATGGCGGTCCGGCTCGAAGATGTTCCCGACGGGACCAAAGGTGCGCTCTACGCAGTGCTGCTGGTGGCGTTCGGCATCAAGGCCGCGGTCTTCCCGCTGTCGACGTGGCTGCCCGACTCCTACCCCACAGCTCCCGCCCCGGTCACCGCGGTGTTTGCCGGCCTGCTCACCAAAGTCGGTGTGTACGCGATCATCCGCGCGCACACCCTGCTGTTCCCCGGCGGCGCAATGGACCGGGTGCTGTTGGTGGCCGGACTTCTCACGATGTTGGTGGGCATCTTCGGCGCCATCGCGCAGTCCGACATCAAACGTCTGTTGTCGTTCACGCTGGTCAGCCACATCGGGTACATGATCTTCGGCATCGCTCTGTCCACCGAGTTCGGTTTGTCGGGCGCGATCTACTATGTGGCGCACCACATTTTGGTCCAGACGACTCTGTTCCTCGTGGTGGGGTTGATCGAGCGGCAGGCAGGCTCGGCGTCACTACGACGTCTCGGCGGTCTGGCGGCCAGTCCTCTGCTCGCTGCCTTGTTCCTGATCCCAGCTCTGAATCTTGGCGGCATCCCGCCCTTCTCGGGTTTCATCGGCAAGGTGGCATTGATCGAGGCGGGTGTACAAGAGGGCAGCGTGCTGGCCTGGATCCTGGTGGCCGGCTCGGTGGTGACCAGCCTGCTGACCCTCTACGTCGTCGCCCGCGTCTGGACCAAGGCGTTCTGGCGGCCGCGCGCCGATGCCCCCGACGGCGAGATGGCCGATGCGGGGCCGGCAGCTCTTCTCGAGGGCTCGGCCGACGTGTCCTTCGACGACCGCGCCGACGTGGGCCGGATGCCGATCGGCATGGTGGTACCCACCATCGCAATGGTGGCTGCCGGACTCGTGTTGACGTTGTGGGCCGGGCCGTTCTTCGAGTTCACCGAATCGGCCGCTGCCGACCTGATCGACTCCAGCATCTACCTCGACGCCGTCCTGGGCGCAGGAGGTCCCCGATGACCGACAAACCCGACCCCGGACAGCGGCCACAACCGCCGGCTCCCCGAGGCCCCATCCGGGCGCACATGGTGAACGCCTGGCGTTACTCGGTGATCTTCCTGGCGTGGTACTCGGTGAAGACCTTCCTCTTCCTCAAGTCCCATATCCACATCAAGCGCTGGTTCGGCGGAAATGCGCGCGAAGTGGCCGTACGGCTGTGGACGATGGCGTGGTTGACGTTCGTGTGGGTGCTGCTGTGGGGTACCTACGACATCGCGACGGTGGTCAGTGGTCTCGGTATCGCACTCCTCGTGCTGATCGCGTTGCCATTGCCGCGCGTACCGGTCGAGGGCCGGATCCATCCGCTGACGATCCTCGAACTGGTGATCAGGCTGGTGTTCGACCTGTTCCGGTCGAGCCTGCAGGTGGCGTGGCTGTCGGTGCGCCCCGGCAAACCACCCTTGAGCGCGGTCGTCCGGGCACGCCTGGCCATCAAATCCGACATGGTGCTGACCCTTGCGGTCGACTATCTCAATCTTGTGCCCGGCACCATGGTCGTGGAGATCGACCACAGTCGCCGTCTGCTGTACGTGCACCTCATCGACGCGAGCTCACCGGAGAAGGTGAAGGCGTTCTATGGGCAGGTCGCCACCATCGAGAGGCTGTTCATCAAAGCCTTCGAGCGTGAGAGCGAATGGCACGCCAGTCCCTACCATGGGATCGACGATGAAGTCGGTGGCCAAGACAGCCAGGACCTTCGGAGCGGAGCGAAGTCATGAACGTGGTCTGGATGATCGCCGCCGGTCTGCTGTTGGCAGCATCGGTACTCACCACCGCCCGGATTCTCATCGGCCCGAACACGCTCGACCGCCTGGTCGCCCTGGACACCGGTGTCGCGATGGCGATGTGCTCGCTGGCCGTCTGGGCCGCATATTCGATGGATTCGACAGTGGTGTCCGGCCTCGTCGCCCTGTCGCTGCTGAGTTTTGTGGGCACGGTTGCAGTCGCCCGATTCCGCGTCCGAGACAACGAGGTTTAACGATGGTCTCCGACATCTTCGTCGCCGTGCTGGTGCTGTCCGGTTCAGGTCTGGCGTTCACGGCATCGGTGGGCATCTTGCGATTCCCCGACACGCTCACCCGCATGCACGCCGCCACCAAACCGCAAACCCTCGGTTTGCTGCTGGTCCTGATCGCGGCGATGATCCGTCTCTGGGACACCGTTGATTTCGGAATGCTGGTGTTGACCGGGATATTCGCGCTGATCACCGCACCGGTGATCGCACACCGCGTCGGCAAACTGGCTTATCAGGAGCAACGGGTGCGAGACGACCTGATCGACAGCAGCGAGCTCGAATCCCCCCGCAGCGACTGATGACTGGCGACGATCAGCTTCCCCCGACCTCTCGTGTGCGCCGCGGGAGTGAACTGGGAAAGGTGGCCGCCCATTCGGTTGCCAGGCGCGTCCGCTCGCGGGCCGCCGGGGTCGGTGCCACACCCGATGAACGGCGCTCGCGCGCCGAACTGGATGCCCTCGCTGCCGCAGACGAACTCATCACCGTGCTCGGGTCGATGAAGGGCGCTGCGATGAAGGTCGGCCAGTTCCTGTCGATGATGGACCTGGGCATGGTGCCGGCCCACGCGCGTGACGGCTTCCACCGCAAGCTCGCGATCCTGCGCGACAACGCCCCTCAGGTCTCCTCGGAGACGATGCTCGAGGTTGTCCGAAAAGAGCTCGGCTCGAACATGTCCCACATCGAGTCCATCGATCCGGCTCCTATTGCTGCTGCTTCCATCGGCCAGGTCTACCAGGCCAGATTGATCGACGGGCGCGACGTGGCGATCAAGGTGCAGTACCCGGGCATCGACCGGGTGGTCCGGGCAGACCTCAAGAACCTCGCGATGGCCCTGCGGCTTTACAAGGGCCTGCTGCCGACAGTGGACCCCCAGTCGTTTGTCCGGGAGATCTCCGGGGACATGTTGTCGGAGCTGGACTATCGGGCCGAGGCGGCCAATCACCGTCGTCTCGCGGACCGCTACGCCGGGCACCCGTTCATCCAGATCCCCGATGTCGTCGAGAGTCTGTGCACATCAAAGATCCTCACCTCCGAGCTGATCACCGGGATACCGTTCGACGAGATCACCACCCTCGACGCCGACACACGAGACCAGGTCGGCGAGGTGATCTATCGCTTCTACTGCGGCAGTATCCATACCGACGCCACCTTCTGCGGCGATCCACACCCGGGAAACGTGATGCTCGCCGACGACGGCCGGGTTGCGTTCCTCGACTTCGGATCCTGCAAGACCATGTCGGCCGCGCCCGGGACCTGGAACGCCGCGCGGTCATCGCGGCTCGCGCCGGGGATGCTGCCGAAGTGGCTCAAGTCCTTCGCCAAGGACAGGTGCTGATCAGCGAGGAGGCCATCGATGACGCCGACGTGCTGTCCTACGTTCGAGACGCCACCTGGTGGCACATGGACGACGCCGAACTGACCATCACCCCGGACATCGCCAACGGCGTCATGATCTCCGCGGTGCACCCGGCCACCGAGTACGGCAGCGCGGCGCGAGAACAGCATTTCCCCGAAGACAATTTGATCGCGCGCCGCGTCGAGTTCTACACCTGCGCGATGCTCGGGCAACTCCGGGCAACGGCGAACTGGTGTCGGATCGAAGCCGAATGGCTGACCGGGGCCGAACCCGAAACCGAACTGGGTCAGATCGATCTGTGGTGGCGACGGCGGACATTCAGCGATTGAGTTCGGAGACAACCTGATCGACCACGGCCACCATGTCTCCCGTGTCGGCGAATGTACGCCGCTGCCGCTGGTACGAGCCCCCGTGGCCGGGGATGTCGGCAACCGACGCCAACTCGTCGGCGCACCCGAGGTCGACGGCGACGGGAGTGAGGCGTTCGAGCATGTCGTAGAGGTCGTCCGTCACCAACCGCTCGTTGCAGTCCGAGTCGGTGATGATGATCGCGTCGAGTCCGTAACGGGCTGCGCGCCATTTGTTTTCCTGCACAAGCCAAGGCGCCATGTCGGGCAATGTCTCCCCGGCATCGAGGCGCCGATCGAGATCCACCACCAGGCAGTGGATCAGTGCCACGAGCCCGGCCAATTCGGCGATGGTCGACACGCCGTCACACACCCGGATCTCGACGGTACCGAGGTTCGGAGAAGGCCGGATGTCCCAACGGATCTCGTTGAGGTTCTCGATGATGCCGGTGGTCATCTGGTCACCGACGAACTTCTCGAACTCGCTCCACCGCTGGAACTGGAACGGCAGGCCGGCCGTGGGCAACTGCTGGAACATCATCGCCCGGTTGCTGGCGTACCCGGTGTCCTGCCCCGACCACATCGGAGATGACGCCGACAGCGCCAGCAGATGGGGATACTGATTCAGCAGCGACGACACGATGGGCAAGACCTTGTCGCGATGATTGATCCCGACGTGAACGTGCACACCCCAGATCAGCATCTGCCTGCCCCACCACTGGGTCCGCTCGATCAGCTCGGCGTACCGCGGCGACGGGGTCAACTGCTGGGTGGACCACAGTGCAAACGGGTGGGTACCTGCGCCGAACAGATCCACACCGAGATCGTCGGCGATCAAACGAACCACCGACAGCGACTCTTCGAGGTCTGCGATCGCCTCACCCGTGGTGCGGCAGATACCCGTCACCAGTTCAACGGTGTTGCGCAGCAGTTCCTTGTGGATCCGATCGCCGGAACTGGGATTGTCCAGTTCGCTCACACGCTCGAACAGCTGCGCCGCAGAGTTCGACAGATCTCGCGTCTGCTTGTCGACAAGCGCGAACTCCCACTCCACGCCCAGAGTGGGCCGCGGGGAAGCGTTGAAATCGATGGAGCGAACGTTGTTTATTCTCAGCTCTTTTCGATGACACCGCAGGCGATCCGCTTGCCCGCGTCTCCGGTGGCGAGGGTTTCCTCATCAGGGGCGGGAGCGTACTTGGTGGGGATGTTGCCGAAGTTGTCCGGCTTCTCGTGGATCATGATCGAGGTGTCGATGATGTCCTCGATGCTGAAAGCGTCACTGGCAGTGGTGGTCTCGCCATTGCCGGCCTCGTCGATGAAGATCGAGACCAAGTCGCCGCTGGCCGGATGCCCGGAGTGGCCCTCGACCTGCAGGTGGCCGCCCGCGGAGAGGAAGTCGCCGGCCGCGCCCCCGGTGGGAGGCGTCGAGTTTGCTTCACACTTGCCGACAGCGTGCAGGTGCATGCCGTGGAACCCCGGGGCGAGGTTCTCGGCCTTCACACTCACGATCACCGAACCCTCCGCGGTGGTGAACGTCGCCTTGCCTGCCGGTTCGCCGCTGGGGGTCTCGAGTTCGGCAGTGGCCTCGCCGCCTTCGCTGGGCGCACCGATCGCGCCCACATCCTCGGGTGCCGGGTTACCGGTGAGCACACTCGGGGTGGTTCCCTTGGCGTCGGTCGGCTCTTCGTCCGGACTGCAACCCACAACGAGCAGCGCGACGGCTGCGGCGGGTGCCACCAGCGCGGCGATTCGCCGGGTGCCGGTCAAGTTCCTGAGCGAACGCTGCGCCATGGTTGAGCTCCCTTGCAGTTGGCGGTCGAGTGCAGTTCTACCGTTGGTAGTAGTCAGCGAAATCATATCGGTTCCCCGCACACGGTTCGCTGCCGGTTGAGTGGCTAACGCGTCACGACGATCAGGACGAGGCCACCCTGACATTGACTGAAGGCGGCCGGACGGGGATCCACCGAGATGTCGCCGCCGAGTTCTTCAGCCAGCTGCTCGGCGTACTCCTGCTGCGTCCCGGTGTAGAAGATGGTGTTCTCGGTGATGCTGGCCGACTGCAGATTGGACGGCGTCGCCGTGGTCCAGCCCGCATCGTCGACGAGCTTGCGATACGTCTGCCCGAGCCCGCCGACTGTGCCGGCGTTGAAGATGCACACGCGCGGCCGGTCGGGGTCCACCGATGTGGACGTGCTGCTGCTCGCAGACGTCTCGGCGCCGCTTGAAGTGGTGGTCGCTGGTGACGACGATGTGGGCTGGCGGCTCTGAGCTGCCTCGAGGCCCGCCTCGGGGTCGGAGTCACCGGTGGCTGCCGAGTGCCACCCGAGTCCGATGAACACCACTGCGATCGCCAGCAACAGCATCGCCCCGGCACGTAACGGCAGGTGCGCCGCCTCGGAGCGGGCCGGCGCGGGGGGCCGCGCACGACGCGAGCCCGATGTGCCCGAGTCCGGACTGTTCGTGCCGGTCCCGCTCGGGTCTTCCCCGGGCTGGTCTGGACGGTCGGACGTGGTCATTGGACCAACCTTACGAAACTTGCCAACCTTACGAAAATTTGCGGCCCGACTGACCGACAGGGCCAAAGGCGCCGAGGGCGTGGCGGGTCGGCACACCCATCAGGTGACGTCGAACCCGAGCCGGCGAGCCGCCCGGGCCTTCTGCCGGCTTGCACGGAGACGACGGAGTCGCTTCACGAGCATCGGATCTGCGGCCAGCGCCTCCGGCCGGTCCACCAAGGCGTTGAGCACCTGGTAATAACGGGTCGCGGACAGGCCGAATAGTTCTTTGATGGCCTCTTCCTTGGCACCGGCATACTTCCACCACTGCCGTTCGAAGGCCAAGATGTCATGCTCACGCCGAGTCAATCCGTCGGCCCCGACCTCGCCCGGACCGAGCTCTGCGTGGTCTTGGTGTGAGTTGTCCGCCTGCCCGGATTGCTGGTCTCGCGCGGTTGCGCCGTCCATCTCGCTCCCTTGAGAATCGGTCCTGCTCCACCCCGTCGCCACACCGGAGTTCGTCGCTATCAACGGTGTGAATTACAACAGTGTGGTTCGCAGTACATCTAACCACGCCGCCAAAGGAATTCGCGCGATGGCGTGCCGAGTAATCTGACCCCCATGGCAATTCTTCCCATCTGCATCGTCGGTGATCCGGTGCTGCACAACCCGACTGAAATCGTCGCATTGGACGCCGAGGGCAAGGCCCCCGCCGACGTGGCCGCACTGCTCGACGACATGTACGAGACGATGGATGCCGCCAACGGTGTCGGACTCGCCGCCAATCAGGTCGGTGTCGCCAAGCGCATGTTCGTCTACGACTGCCCCGAGGGCGACGGCCGCACGGGTCCTCGTCGTCGCGGCGAGGTGATCAATCCCGTCCTAGAGACGTCGGAGATCCCCGAGACGATGCCCGACCCCGATGACAACGACGAGGGGTGCCTGTCGGTACCGGGCGAACAGTTCCCGACCGGCCGGGCCGACTGGGCCAAGGTCACCGGGGTGGACCGCAACGGCGACCCTGTGGAGATCGAGGGCAAAGGATTTTTCGCCCGGATGCTCCAACACGAGACCGGGCACGTCGACGGTTTCCTGTACACCGACGTGTTGATGGGCCGCAACGCCCGCGCGGCCAAGAAGACCATCAAGCGCAACGGCTGGGGGGTGCCGGGGCTCTCCTGGCTACCCGGCGAAGACGCCGATCCCTTTGGACATGATGACGAGGACTGACCGCATCGGTCGGGTCGGCGTGTGACCGGCCGCGGCACGTGAGCACCCCGTCACCCGGGGATCGGGTGGTGGTCCGCTTCCACAAGGGCCCCGGCGCCCCGGCCGACTGGCGCGCCGACGAGTCGGCCACCTTGAGCGATGTCACCGGGGTGCTGGAGTCGAGCGATTCGTCCGTACTGGTGGTCCGGCGTGGTGACGAGTCGGTCCGGGTACCCGCCTCGTTGGTGCAGGCCGTCAAGGTCCTGTCGATCAGACCGGTCCGGAACTCCGAGATCCGTTCGCTCGAGGTGGCCGCGGCCCGAGGCTGGCCCGGCCTCGAGTGGGAGATGATCAGCGGATGGCGCGCCCGGGCGGGCGGCGGGTTCAGCCGGCGTGCCAATTCGGCGGTGCCGCTGGAGATGGGCGCAAAGGTAGATGGCGAAACGATCGAGCTTCTACGGCAGTGGTATGCCGAGCGCGATCTGCCGCTGAAGCTGGCTGTGGTGACACGGCTGATCCCGGGTTCGCATGTGTCGGTCGACGACTACGTCATCACGGTCGAGACACTCACCGCTCCGATCGGCGTATTGGCATCGTCCCCCGACCATCCGGTCGACATCACCGACAGCCCCACCGAACGATGGGCTGCGAAATACTGCGCCGCACACGGTGACTCCGACGCCCCACTGGCCGCTGCCGTGGTGTCCGCGGTCGACGGCGGCACCCTGGCGTTCGCGGGCATCCACGACTCCGACGGCGCACTCGTGGCGATCGGCCGAGGGGCAGTGACCGACGGACTACGTGACGATCGGTGGCTTGGCCTCTCGGCTCTGTGGACCGCACCCGAGTGTCGGGGCCGCGGGCTCGGACGGTCGATCCTCACCGCACTGGAGCAGTGGGGTGAGGCGCAGGGCGCCACGTCGATCTACCTGCAGGTCGAAAGCGGGAACACGACAGCTCGGGAGTGGTACCGCCGCTTAGGTTTTGGCCTGCACCACAGTTACGGGTACATCGACTACTGACGCCCCCGCCGAGAGGGTCCTTTTCCCGTCGACCGCGAGATCAGGACTTGAAGCGCGCCACAAACCGGCGCTGCCACGGGGTCTCGACCGCTCGCGGCGAGTATGTGGCCCGCACGTACGCCACCGCGTCGGCTGCGGGCACCCCATCGATGATCGCCAGGCACGCCATCGCAGTACCCGTGCGACCGTATCCGCCGCCGCAGGCGATCTCCACCCGCTCCGACATGGCGCGATCCCACACCTCGTGCAACGCCGACCGGAAGTCGACCGGGTCAGCCGGCAGCCAGAAGTCACGCCACCGCACCCATCGACTCCCCCAGTTCATTGCGGGAGGCCTGGCCCCCAGCAGGTACAGCCCGAAGTCGGGGACTGCTTCAGAGGTTGTGTCGTGTCGCAGACCGCGACCGCGAATCACTCGGCCCGACGGCAGGCGCATGAGGCCTGACTCAGAGTTCTCCCAGGTGAGGGGCATACCGCGAGCCTAGCGCTCCGCCGACAGCGAACGACCTCGACGGCGGTCTGTAACGGTGTAATCATGTAATCACCTACCAAGGAGACATCATGAAAAACGAACACCGAGGCTCGCGCGGTCCGGGAGCCGGACGCCGCGGCGGCTGGCAACAGGCCGAACTACCCGACGCCGGCGACGCTGCCGCCTGGTTCGCCGGACGACTTCCCGACAACTGGTTCTCAGGACCTGTCGAGGTCACCGTCGACCGAGACGAGATCACCGTCATCGGCACACTCACACCGCCGGACACCGGCGACGAGGGGAACGCGGCTGCCGCAGCAGAGGGCCGGGCTTCACGTTTCCGAGAGGACACCCGCGGTGAACGGATGGCCATCGCCGACGAGGCACAGGCCCGTTATGCGCGCAAGGTGTCATGGGGCGTCAAGGTCGGTGACAAGCGAATCCTCTTCACCCACATCGCTATTCCAGTGATGACCCGGCTCCGCCAGCCCGAACGTCAGGTGCTCGACACTCTTGTTGATGCCGGAGTAGCCCGCTCCCGCGCCGACGCGCTGGCGTGGTCGGTCAAACTGGTCGGCGCGCATACCGACGAGTGGTTGGGCAAACTCCGAACGGCGATGGACGAGGTCGACAACCTGCGCGCCGAGGGCCCCGGGCTCTGACCCACCCACCCAATTCAATGACGACAACTCCGTCGACCGTGCCCTAACCGCCGCCGACCGTGCCGATATCCCCGTCGAGTGTGCCTTGTATGAGGAGCCGACGTACAGAGGTGCTGAGTAAGCAGTGAGAAGAGCACGCTCGACGCGAATTTGGGCACGCTCGACGGAAGCTAGGGCACGCTCGACGCGGGTTTGGCCCGCTCGGTGAGTTACTCGGTGAGGGCCCGGCTGTTGTCCTTGAGGTCCACACCGCTGCGCCCCAGCTTGCGGGCGCCTTCGACCAGCGCCGCGCAGACGCGTGCGGCGTCGGCGTACCCGAGACCTCCGGGCGGATGGATGTTCGATATGCAGTTGCGCATCGAATCCGCCCTGCCGGGCTCCGGGAGGTGGGTGAGGTAGATGCCCACACTGTCGGCCACCGACAGCCCCGGCCGCTCGCCGATGATGACGATCAGTGTCCCGACCTTTTGAGCCGCGCCGATGTGGTCGCCGAGGGCCACCCGCGCCTGGGTCGCGATGACCGGCGGAGCGAGCGAGTAGCGCGGTGCGAGAACGTCTTTGAGTGCCGAGAGCAATCCGGCTCCATGTTCGGACAGGGCAATCGGTGACAGCCCGTCCGCCAGGACGAAGCCGATGTCCGCGCCGACGTCCGAGACTGCCGTCAGGTCGTCCGGTGTGCGGCCCAGATCCGGACGCCTCAGGTATTCGCTGCGGTCGGATGCCTTGCTGGTGACCACGATGGGCTCGCCGAGACCCACTTCGGCCACTGCGGCCGCGAGGCCCCCGACATCCAGTGGCTGGTGCACCGCGTCGCGAGCGGCGGCATGCGCGGCGGCGAACTCCAGCACTCTGCTGGTGGGCAGCGAATCACCAGTGCGCCCCAACCCTATTCGAGCAGCGGTCCGTAAACGCAGACCGTCCCACAAATCGCTCATCAGGCCACCGGCCCCGTCAGACTGCGCAGCGGCGACGACTCGGGTGCCAGGTCGAGCACCCGACCGTCGGCTCCCAGCATTCCCACCTTGTCGAGCCACGCCTCGAACTCTGGAGCCGGCTTCAGTCCGAGCGTCCGCCGCGCGTACAGGGCGTCGTGGAACGACAGGCTCTGGTAGCCGAGCATCACGTCGTCGGCTCCGGGAACGGTGATGACAAACGGCACGCCGGCAACCCCCAGCAGGGTGAGCAGATCGTCCATGTCGTCCTGGTCGGCCTCGGCGTGATTGGTGTAGCAGACGTCCACACCCATCGGCAGCCCCAGCAACTTGCCGCAGAAGTGATCCTCGAGTCCGGCCCGCACGATCTGCTTGCCGTCGTAGAGGTATTCGGGACCGATGAAGCCGACGACCGTGTTGATCAGCAACGGATCCAGTTCTCGCGCAACGGCGTACGCCCGCGTCTCGAGGGTCTGCTGATCCACCGGCCTACCACCGGTTCCGAGGTGCGCTCCCGCCGAGAGGGCCGATCCCTGGCCGGTTTCGAGGTACATCACGTTGTCGCCGACAGTCCCGCGCGACAACGACCTGCCCGCTTCGTTGCCCTCGCGCAACAGCGCCAGATCCACGCCGAACCCCTTGTTCGCCCCCTCGGTTCCCGCGATCGACTGGAACACCAGATCCACCGGCGCACCGGCTTCCACCAAACCGATGGTGGTGGTGACGTGCGACAGCACGCACGACTGCACTGGGATCTCGAACCGCTGACGGATGTCGTCGAGCAATAACAGCAGTTCAGATGTGGCGTGTGGAGAATCGGTGGCCGGATTGATCCCGATCACCGCGTCGCCGCATCCGAGCAGCAGACCATCCAGGGTCGCCG
The DNA here is from genome assembly GCF_000506245.1 of Williamsia sp. D3. Lineage (NCBI taxonomy): Bacteria > Bacillati > Actinomycetota > Actinomycetes > Mycobacteriales > Nocardiaceae > Williamsia > Williamsia sp. D3. Next base: position 90,410 of record NZ_AYTE01000006.1, read on the forward strand.
CGGCGATCCCGGTCGGATCGTCGGTCGGATGATTGGGCTGCAACCGGGTGGCCAGCCGGCCCGGGAGGCCGATCGTGGTGCGAAACGCCGTCACCACCGAAATCGCCTTGGCGACCGCGATGAGGTCCTGGTTGCGCATCAATTTGCTCACCGCCGCAACCATTTCCGGCGTCAGACCCGGCGCGACGTTCCGGAATGTCGTCGCCGCGACGTCTGAGGGCCTGGCCGCAACCTCGAGCAGCCAGTCACGAAGACCACCGACGGTCATCGACGACACCGGCGAAAAGGCTTCGCTGTCATGCGAATCCATGATCAGCCGGGTGACCTCGTCGGATTCGTACGGCACCACCGCCTCGGACAGGAACACGGTCAGCGGAACGTCGGCCAGTGCCCACTGCGCCGCCGCCCGCTCGGTGTCCGACTCGGCAGCACACCCGGCCAACTCGTCGCCACTTCGGCGTGGAGTGGCCTTTGCCAGCAGCTCGACCAAGCCGTCGAAGGCGTAGGTGGTGCCGGCAAGCGTGTGTCGATAGACGGTCACACCCTCATTCCATTTCTTTGTCGACCTCGGCAAGCAGTGCGAACTCCTCGTCGGGCGAGGACGCCACCAGGTGCTTGCGGCTGTACAGGCCAAAATAGGCCATGAACGCGACAAACGCTGCCAGACACCACAAAGCTGCGGTGGTGTCGACCAGGAAGGTGGCGATCACCGATGCCACCGCGATGACCAGCGCGAATCCGGTGGTGACGATGCCTCCGGGCGTCTTGTACGGCCGTTCCATATCGGGCTCGCGAACGCGTAGCACGATGTGGCTCACCATCATCAACACGTAGCTCAGCGCCGCCCCGAACACCGCCATGTTGAGCAGGATCGCACCCTCGCCGGTGAAGGTCAGGGCGAACCCGATGACACCCGGGATGATCAGCGCCCAGGTGGGCGCCTTGCGGCTGTTGGTCACCGACAACACGGTCGGCAGGTAGCCCGCACGCGACAGCGCGAAGAGTTGGCGCGAGTATGCGTACATGATCGAGAAGAAGCTGGCGACCAGGCCGGCCAGACCGATGTAGTTGACGACGGTCGCGGTGGTGCCGTCGAGCGCGTCGACCAGCGGGTTGGCGGACTCCCCCACACCCTGGGCCCCGAGGGCCCCGGTGGCGAGGAACAACACCAGCGCGCAGGTCAGGAGCAGTACGCCCATTGCGGCGATGATGCCCCGCGGCACGTTCTTCTCCGGGTTCTCGGCCTCCTCCGCCGCAAGCGGAACACCTTCGATCGCAAGGAAGAACCAGATGGCGAAGGGAAGCGCAGACCAGATGCCCAGGTAGCCGAACGGCATGAAATCGGACGACCCTACGGCGTCGGGGTCGGGCGCGATGTCGGTGAGCAGACCCGCGTCGAACTTGCCGAGCGCGGCTATCCCGAAGATCACCAGGCCGACCAGTGCAATGGCGGTGATGACAAACATCGCCTTGAGTGCCTCGCCTGCCCCCACGAGGTGGATACCGATGAAGATCACGTAGACAGCCAGGTAGACCCACCAGCCGTCGGAGATGCCGAACAGGTCGAGCGATTCGACGTAACCCCCGATGAAGGTGGCGATCGCCGCAGGTGCGATGGCGTACTCGATGAGGATGGCCGTGCCCGTGGCGAAACCACCCCACGGGCCCATCGCCCGACGGGCGAAGGTGTAGCCACCTCCGGCCGCGGGCAACGCAGAAGACATCTCGGCCATGCCGAGGACCATCGCGAGGTACATCGCCGCGATGATGACCGAGGCGATGAGCAGTCCACCGAAACCACCCTCGAGCAGACCTGCATTCCAGCCGGCGTAGTCGCCGGAGATCACATAACTCACGCCGAGCCCGGCCAGCAGCACCCAGCCGGCCGTGCCCTTGCGCAGTTGACGTTTTTCGAGATAGTCGGAGGTTTCTGACCCTGCAACGGTTTCAGTCATGCCGCAAGGTATCCGGCGACTGAAACCGCACCGTTAGCGTGAGTTTTCGTACGTGTTTCGTCTTTCGGCCGCTTCCACCGCATGCGGGAATTCGGCGGACCGGTGCTGGAACGAGAGAATGCTCGGATTCTTGACGACACCCTCACGGATCTCGATTGCCCGGAACACGGTCGGGACACGGTCCCACGCTGCGGGCCCCTGCAGGATCGTCTCGAGATGCGGCAGCAGCGCCGAACTGATCTCCCACGTGGCCGAGTCCCACAGATATGACGGACTGTGGTCGACCGCGTAGTACAGAACGTTGTTGCCGACCATGAACGAAGGATCGGTGAAGGTGGTCGGCCGCGCCCAGCTGAAACCCATTCCCTCGTCACAGGACACGTCGACGATGATGCTGCCGGGCGCGAACCCAGCCAGATCGGATTCGTCCAGGAACGTCAACGGCATGTCGGTGTTCTGCAGGACGCAGTTGACAACGATGTCGTTGCCGGCGAGGAACTCGGCCACCGGGACCCGGCCGTCTGCCGACTCGGCCCACATGCCCTGGGGCTCGCCCGATTCACCGTGCTCGAGCTGGACGATCTGGGTCGAGTGGATGGGTGAGCCGACGGCCGCGACGTCGCGGTTCGTCAACACGGTGACGTCGTCGACTCCGTGGGCGTTCAGTGCGGTCACCGCACCACGCGCGGTGGCGCCGAATCCGATCACGGTCGCCTTGAGCCTGCGGCCGTAGTCCCCCGTCTTGCCTGCCAGTTCGAGCGCGTGCAGCACCGAGCTGTATCCGGCCAGTTCGTTGTTCTTGTGGAAGACGTGCAGCGCAAACCCGCCCTCGGCAGTCCAGTGGTTCATCGCCTCGAACGCGATCAGCGTCAGTCGCCGGTCGATTGCGACCTGCGTGAGCGCTTCGTCCTGCACGCAATGCGGCCATCCCCAAACCGTTTGTCCCACACGCATATCCAGAAGATCCGCAGCCTGGACCTTGGGGAGCAACACCACGTCACAGTCGGCGATGAGCTGCTCACGGGTGCCGATGTTGCCGACCAGCGGGCGCAGGTCGGCATCGGTCACCCCGAAATGCCGGCCATAGCCGTGCTCCAGCGAGATCCGACTCCGCACGCCCGGCTCGATCTTGCGGAAGTGCTGAGGATGAATCGGTAGCCGTCGTTCGTTTTCTTTTGCCGAGTGAGCGAGTATGCCGATCGAAAGATTCTGCAAGTCAGCGCTTTTTGTTGCCGCTGAAGATGGTCTCGCCCGGGGCGGACTCGGTCTTGCCTTTCTTGATGGCACGCTTTTCTTTGAGGGACTTGCCGGACTTCTTGGACATACCTTGACGGGGCGATTTGTCTGCCATGTGGCGATCCCTTGATTGAGAACCTGATAGGTCCCGATGTCCTCAGCGTACCCCTCCGGTATGAAAAACTCGGAGGCATGCGTATCGCCACCTGGAACGTCAACTCCATCCGGGCCCGGAGTGAACGGGTCGTCGATTGGCTCGAACGGGCCGACATCGATGTGCTGGCCATGCAGGAGACCAAGTGCAGCGACGACCAGTTCCCCGCCATGGGGTTCGCGGCGGCAGGATATGACCTCGCCACGATCGGATACAACCAGTGGAACGGCGTGGCCATCGCGTCGCGGGTCGGGCTGACCGACGTCCGCACCGCATTCGACAACCAACCGGGGTTCAGCAAGGACGCCGACGTGGATCCCGCGGTCGAGGCCCGGGCCATCGGTGCCACGTGTAGTGGGGTGCAGGTGTGGAGTCTCTACGTGCCCAATGGCCGCAGCCTCGACGACCCCCACTACACCTACAAGCTGGAATGGCTTGCTGCGCTGCGTGATACCGCGGCGGGGTGGCTCGCCGACGACCCGACGGCGCAGATCGCGCTCACCGGGGACTGGAACATCGCCCCCACCGACGACGATGTCTGGGACCCCGCACTCTTCGCCGACAAGACACACACATCCGAGCCCGAGCGCAAGGCGTTCCGTGCGGTGGTCGATGCCGGGTTCTCCGATGTGGTACGCCCCCACACACCTGGCCCGGGGGTGTACACGTACTGGGACTACACACGGTTGCGGTTCCCACGCAAAGAGGGGATGCGCATCGACTTCGCACTCTGTTCACCGGCGCTGTCCGCTCGGGTGACCGGTGCCGAGATCGACCGCCAGGAACGAAAGGGCAAGGGCGCCAGCGATCACGCGCCCGTGATCGTCGAACTCGGCTAGGACGGGCGGGTCACTGGTCGCGGTCTTCCACCAACTCGTCGGCGACCACGCGCAGGGTGCGGCCCAGCACTTCGCGCTCGGCGGAATCGAGTCCGTCGAGTGCCTTCTCCAAAGCCTGGATACGACGCGATCGGCTGCCGTTCACCAGTTCGTTGCCGGCGTCACTGAGGGCGAGCAGACTCGCCCGGCCGTCGGCCGGGTCGGCGGTCCTGGCCACCAGACCGTCCCGTTCGAGAGCGGTCACGATCCGCGACATCGTTGGCACCGTGACGTTTTCACGTTCGGCCAGCTCGGAGAGCCGGATCGGCGCCTCGGCGGCCATCAGGACCCACATCGCCGACAAGGCACTGAGCGGCTGCGAATGCTGGCCGGTCCGCTGACGCAGTGCCCGGGTGATCCTGGTCAAATCGCGGTACAGCGACGATGCGGTGGTGGTCTGGCCAGTCATGACTTCGATCCTGTCAGTTCGGTGCTCGGCGCCTTCGAGAGATCATCGTTCACTGAGCTCTTCGGCGCCATCGGAGGACGCCATGGACGCAGTGACCATCATGACGGTCGTCGACGGCATCCGACCACTCCTCACACAAACTCGTCACCGGGGCGACACAGCCCTGTGCAACCGACGGCGGTTCACCGGGTGTGGAGGATGAGGATCAAGACGAGCCCGCTGGTCACGATCAGGGCGGCGACCACGGCCGAGACCCCGACAGCCACGAGAACGGTCGCCGTGTTGACACCTGATTCCGGTTCGACGGCCCGGATTTCCTGCGTCGGATCGTCGTCGTGCGGCTGCATTTGCCCATTACAACACGGCAACCCGATTCATAGGGAGCTTAGGCTAAGCTCACCCCATGACCAGAGGACTGTCCGGTTTGGCCCTCAAAGCGTTCGGGGCGAACGACTACCGACTCACGGTGACAGGCAATCAGCAGATCACCGACCGCTACATCCGTCTCGGATTCGCAGCCGGGGGGTTGCTGGAACATCACCCGAGTCACCCGACCCAGTGGATCCGGCTGTGGATCCCGAACGGTGACAAGGTGCAGCAACGGGGATACACCCTCGTCGACCCCGACCCGGCGGCCGACCGCTTCGACATTGAGTTCGCGCTCCACCCCGGCCCGGCATCGGACTGGGCGACCTCCGCGGTGGCCGGCGACGAGATCGACGCGTCGGTGATGGGTTCGAAGTTCGAGATCCCCACACCGCCCCCAGCCGAGTACCTCCTGTTCGGCGACCCCGCCTCCCTGCCTGCGATCAACTCGTTGCTCGACGTCGTCGGCGACGTGCCGGTGCGCGTCTGGCTCGAGTGCCAGCACGACTCGGATCGCGATCTACCGCTGCGCTCCACTCCCCGCACAACTGTGCAGTGGCTCGATCGGGGAGACAAGGGGCAGGCCCTGCGCAGGGCCGCGAGCGAGTTGAGTTGCGGTCCAGGGGCATACGCATGGGTTGCCTGCGAGTTCCACACCACACGCGACATCGTCAAGTCGCTCAAGTCGATACACAAGATCCCCAAGTCCGCGATCAAGTCGCAGGCCTACTGGAAATGACCGTCAGCGAAAGAGTGCAGATGCCCACCCGCTTCAACCGTCTCGGGGCCCCGGCCCTCACCGCAGTGTTCGCCGTCTTGATCCTGCTGATCTCCGCGTGCAGTTCCCCCGAGGAGAAGGACGACTCCGCAGGCGGTCCCATCCAGGTGAACACCTCGATGGGTCAGGTCACCATCGACGGCACGCCGGAACGGATCGTCACCCTCGGTACCCAGTGGACCGATGTTGCCCTCGCGTTCGGTGTGACGCCGGTGGCCTACCTCGACAACGTCGAATTGCTCACCAAGGAACCCACGCCGTGGGTGGGCGAACGCCTTGCCTCGTCGCAGTCGGTGGACCCTGCCCGCGACGTCGCCAGTCAGGTCGCGTCCGTCGATCCACAGCTCATCCTGTCGACGAACTTCGGCGAACAGCAGGAGACCTACGAGAAACTGAACAAGCTCGCCCCTACCATCCCGTCGATCACCGGCCAGCAGGTCGACCCGTGGGAGGACATGGTGACCTTCATGGGCACCGTGCTGCGCCAGCCCGACAAGGCCAAGGAGATCATCGATGGCGTCCACGCCAAGGTCGACCAGATCAAGCAGGACCATCCCGGGCTGAACGGCAAGACTTTTTCGCTGGCGTACATGTTCACCAATGATCAGATCCAGGTCTTCGGTGACCCCAATGACGGTGCGGCCACCCTGTTCTCGTCACTCGGTATGGCGATGGCCCCCAGCCTGCTCGACACGTTCAAGAAGAACGGCGAACCGCGTTTCCCGATCTCCACCGAGAACGTGCCCCTGATGAACTCGGATCTGCTGGTGGTGACGGCCAATTCACCGCAGATGCGGGGCGCCCTGGAAAGTCTGCCGGGATACAAGAACCTGACCTCGGTCAAGGACAAAGCCGTGTCGTGGCTCAGTGTCGCCGAGATCAGCGGCATCAATCAACCGTCGCCGCTGTCGCTTCCGTACGTCCTCGACAAGATCACGCCCGCATTCGACGCCGCTGCCAAGTGACCGCGGCGAGCCCACCCTCGGTGGGTAACCTGGAGTTCGTCTACGCCTTCCGGCCGGGGGCGTCCTGCATGACCGCACCCGGCGGCGTGGCGGTGTTGTTGCCCGACAAACAGCGCCTCACCGGGCTGTCACCCGAACAGATCCGACTGCTCAAAGCGCTGGGCCGAGAACCCACCCTTCTCGACCCGGCCGACACCCGTGTCAGCCCTCTGCTCGATCGACTCGTCGCGGCCGGACTGCTGACGGTCACCGTCCGGTCGGGCGGAGTTGACCTGTACTCGCTGCTGCCGTTTGCGCCGCCGCCGCCGCGAACGACCCCCGAGGCCGGCCGGTTACCGATCACCCTCTCGAAGTTCGCCGTGATCCACCGGATCGACGACCGTTGTGTGGCAGAACATCCGATGTCGTGGTGTGACATCGAGATATACGACGGGCGGGTGCTCACGGCCATCACAGGGCTGTCCGCCACCGGGGAGCTCTCTTCCGATGCCCTGTCCAGGTTGGCCGACGACCTGGGCTGGGCGGGCTTTGTCACCGACCCGCGATCCGAGCACGACGACTTCGCCACCCGCAGTTGGGGTCCGCACGAACTGTGGTTCCATCGCCGGAGCACTTTCGGTGTGCGCACCCGCGACTGGGGGCGCTTCGGCCCGACCAAATGGGCGGCCGGCACGTTCCCTCCACTGCCCGCTCGCAAGACCGCCTATGCAACCGACCCGATCGCCCTGCCTTCCCCTGACCTGGACAGTCTGCGCGTCGCCGGGGACTCACTCACCGCCGCGATCGAGGACCGCACCTCGTGCCGAGACTTCGCGGCCCAGTCCCCGCCCACCGTCGAGCAACTCGGAGAGTTCCTCTTTCGCACGGCGCGGAACCGGACGCTGCGGTTGATCGGGGACGAGGAGTTCCCGTCAAAGCCGTTCCCGTCGGGCGGGGGTCTGTACGAGATGGAGGTGTATCCCGTTGTGCGACAGGTACACGGACTCGCTGCGGGGATGTACCACTACGACGCATTCGATCACGCGTTGCGTCCGGTGGCCGCCATCGACCGTCCGGCGATCAGCCGGCTGCTCACCCCGTCGTCGCTGACTCTCGCCGACGGACAGCTGCCGCAGATCCTGTTCGTCTTCGCCGCACGCGTAGGACGGGTGATGTGGACCTACGAGCAGATTCCTTACGCAGTCATGCTCAAGCATGTCGGGGTGCTGACCCAGACGATGTCGCTGGTGGCCACCGACATGGGCCTGGGCTCGGTGGCGCAGGGCTACTGCGACACTGCCGCATTCGCCGAACTGGCAGGGGTCGATGAGATGGCCGAATGTGCCATGGGCAGTTTGGTACTCGGCTCCCCGCGTCGGTGACTCGAACAGCCCGGTCGCGGACGAGAACCGACGTCAGAGGGCGCGGGCGAGCGCGGCCACGGACTCCTGCCAGATAGCTGCGAGATCGTCGGCTTGCCTGGCGTTCATCAGCGACTCACTCCAGCGCAGACTGGTGACCAACTGCGGTCCCTCGGCCGTGCCCCGGACCACTGCGACCACGTCCAGTGCGTACCGGAGCGGCAACTCGGGTTCTGGAGCGGTGGGCAGATGACCGTTGAGTTCGAGGTCGGTGATGGCCGACCACGGTCGGGGGTTGTCCGTCGCTCCGGCCGAACTCAGATCGAACCGGCCGAGGTAGTTGAACTCGATCTGCGGGTCGGCGAGATCCACGAGTCCCGAAACCCGCTCGACATGGCGCAGCAAGCCGTAGTCGATCCCGCGACGCGGGATGGCGCCGACATGCGAGGTGACCGAATCCAACAGGGCAACTGCGACTTCCGGTGCGCGTGTGACCGCGCCGAGGTCGACCGGCTTGCCCGCACCGAGCCGGACCGGGAAGACGCTGGTGAACCACCCGACGGTCTCAGAGGTGTCCACTTCGCCTGCCACCACGCCGTCTTCGCGGCCGTGTCCCTCGAGGGCGATCAGAGCACCGCCGGTGTTGTCCTGCCCGTTGACGGTTCGCCATGTCGTCACGGCAATGGTGAGGGCAGTCAGCAGGAACTCGCGCATCCCGGCGTCCTGGCCCGCCAGTTTCGCCAGCACGCGGCCGGTGATCTCGGTGGTGGTGTGTGCGTCGGTGGTCTGCAGGGACGACCAGTCGTCGACGGCCGGATCGGGCGGCCGCTCCCCGATCTCCTGGTCCGGCCCCGCGAGTTGACCGATCCAATAATCCTGCTGCGCAAGAACGTCTTCGGATCCGCTCCGCTCGGTGAGCACGTGCGTCCAACGTCGATAGGAGGTGGACACACGTCCCAGAACGGGCACCGATCCTTCGCTGAGCATGCGTCCGCACTCGGCGAGGTCGCCGAACAGTATCTGCCAGGACACCGCATCTGTCGCCAGATGGTGGATGGCGAGGAGCAACACGTCTCCACCGACCGGGTTCTGTAGTCGAACAGCGGCCATCATGGCGCCGGCTTCGGGATCGATCCGTCCGGCAGCGATCCGGGCGGCGTCCTCGACTGCGCGGCCCGGGTCTTCGCCGACCACAACCGTCTCGATGATGTCCGCCGCGCTCACCGACCCGATCTCTCGCGTCACGAGCCGGTGGCCGGACGGATCGGAGTACAGCTTCGACCGCAGCATGTCGTGGCGGTCGAGCAGCGCTTGCAGCACCGACTGCACGTCGCCGTCCGTCACACCCTCAGGCAATGCGATCAGGGTTGTCTGGGTGAACCGGCGGAAACGGCCGTACTCGTACATCCATCGGACGATCGGCAGTGCAACCACCTCGCCGGGACCGTCGTGCTCGCCGTCGTCGTCGACCACGGCCACCTCACCGTTATCGATGGCCGCGGCAAGAGAGCGTACCGAGGGGTTCTCCAGAACCGCTCGTGGACTGACGTGCACGCCGAACCGTCTGAGCGCGTTCACCAGCGACATGGCGACAATGCTGTCCAACCCGAGATCGAAGAAGTCCTCGTCGACGCCTGGTGGGGGCCCGCCGATCAATTCGGCGAACGCCGTGCACAGGGCTCGCTCGGTGTCGGTCGACGGCAGCGCATCGGCTCCTGTCCTGGCCGACAGTGCGTCGCGCGCCAGATTCGTCAAGATGTCGTTGTCCAGCTTGCCGTTTGATGTCATCGGCAAGGACTCGAGCATCAGCACTCGGGCGGGAAGCATATGGGCGGGCAGGCGTTCGGCGAGGAACGCACGAACCTGTTGATCCGAAATGGATGTCCCGACAACAAAGCCGACCAGCGTAGCCCCGGCCGCACGTCGAAGCACCACCACCGCAGCCGTTCTCACACCCGGCACGCCGCGCAAGGCACTCTCGATCTCGCCGATCTCGATGCGATATCCCCGGATCTTCACCTGACTGTCAGCCCGGCCGAGAAAGGTCAGCTTGCCGTCGGGCAGGTGCCGGACCAGGTCCCCGGTTCGATACATCCTCCTCCCGGTACCGGTGGGGTCGGCAACAAACCGGCCGGCGGTCATCCCTGGCTGCGCTGCGTAACCGCGGGTGACCTGCTCGCCGGCGAGATACAGCTCCCCGGCGACCCCACGCGGAACGGGACGTAGCGCAGAATCGAGAACGTGCGCCGTCATGCGGTCCACGGCCTGACCAACCGTGGGTGTGGGTGAATCCTTGACCGTTGCGACCACGGCTTCGACAGTGGTCTCGGTGGGGCCGTAGCAGTTGTAGACGTCCAGATCGTCGAACTCTTGCAACTGTTTCCACAGTGCCGCACTGATGGCCTCGCCGCCGAGTGCCAGCACCGACAGCGGTGTGCGTGTGCTGTTCGCCGGGATCAGGCCGGCACCCGAGAGTTGCCCGAACATCGACGGGGACGTGTCGATCATGTCGACTCCGTGCGCGATGATCCCCTCGACCAGGGCGTCGGCATCACGCATGTCCTCGGAGTCGAACAGATGGACGCTGTGCCCGTCGAGCAGACCGACCAGTGGTTGCCACGAAGCGTCGAAACTGAGCGACCACGCGTGAGCGATGCGCAACGGGCGGCCGAGGCGATCCTTCGCGGGCGCGTACACCCGGTCCCGGTGGTCGGCGAAGTAGCTCAGCACGGCGCCATTCGTACCGATCACACCTTTGGGTTCACCGGTCGAACCGGAGGTGAAGATGAGATAGGCGCTGAGGTGGGACTCGTCCGGCACCAACGGCGGCACGGGTTCTCGGCGTGCGATCGAATCGACCACCGCCGGGTCGTCGAGCCGCAGTACGGTGGTGGCACCGCCCAGGAGCTCCGCGTGCAGCACATCTGACCTGGTGATCACGAAGGCGGAGTTCGACTGTCGCAGAATCGATCCGATCCGTGCCGCCGGCAGCGCGACATCCACGGGGACGTATGCAGCACCGGCGGCCAGTACACCGAGGATCGAGATCACCGACTCGGCCGACCGCTCCAGCGCGATCGCCACCACGTCTTCCGGACCGACTCCACGGTGGCGCAGTTCCTGGGCCACACGCAGTGTGCGGTCGCGCAATTCGGCATAGGTGAACTGGGTGGTCGTGGTGGTGAGGGCGGTCGCGTCCGGGGTCACCGCGGCCTGGCGGAGGAACGCGGCAGCGATGGTGCCGGTGGGCACGTCATCGACGGCGACACCGCGTTCCACGGCAGTGCGCTCGGCGGGTAGCAGCACGTCGAGAGTGTCGGGACCGGCAGATCCGGAATCGGGAATCTGTCTGAGCACGTGCAGGATCCGCTCGGCGATGTGCGCGGCGGGCAGGTGCGGAAGGGCCTCGTCGATGGCCTCTGCCATCACCACCAGGGAACCGTTCTGCAGGTATGCCGCGATGGTGAGTGGGTAGTGCGCGAGGCTCTCCATCGCCACGGGCAGAAACCGCGTCCCATCGCTGGTGCTGAGAGGGTCGGTCACCGCACCGATCGGGGCGTTCTCGAAGACGAACAGGGTGTCGAAGAGACTGCCGTGTCCTGCGGCACGCTGCACCGCAGACAGACCGAGATAGCCGAGATCGCGCATCCGCGCAGAGTCTCGCTGCAGTGCCGCAAGACTTTCTGCCACCGATATGCCGGGTTCGAAGACGACCACTGAGGGAACTGTGTTGATGAACAGACCGATCATGCCCTCGACGCCCGGCAGGGAGTCCGGCCGACCCGAGATGGTGGTGCCGAACACCACGTCACGCCGATCGGTCAGCCGTCCCAACACCACTGCCCAGGCGTATTGGACGACGGTGCTCACCGTCAGACCCTGGGTCCGTGCCCACGATGTCAGCCTGGTGGTGTCGGACCGGTTCAGCTGAACTCTCGTGCGCCGGGGGGCCGAATCCGGCTGGGCCCCGCGGCCTTCGGCCAGCATCACCGGACCACGTAACGGCGCGAGGTAGTCGACCCAACTCGCCAACGCGGAGTCATCGTCCTGGGCCGCCAGCCAGCCGATGTAGTCGCGGTATGGCCGCGGCAGAGGCAATGACCTGCCATCGCCGCCCGCCTCGTACACAGCCAACATCTCCTGGAAGAAGATCGCGACGGCCCATCCGTCCATCAAGATGTGGTGCGCGGTGATCAGCAGTCGCCGGCGGTCGTCGGGCAAGTTCACCAGCACCACACGCAGTGCGGGGCCCTGGGACAGATCGAACTTGCGTCGCCGCTCGGATCCGGCGATGGAATCGAACTCGTCCGGGGTCGCGGAACGCTCGGCCCACGGCAGTTCGACCCAGGTGGGAACGATCTGTACGGGTTTGGGGATGTCGCGGTCCCAGAAGGAGACCCGCAGGTTCGGGTGGCGCTCGAGGATCACCTCGACGCTTCTTCGCAACAACTCGGTGTTCACATCGCCGCTGATCTCGACGATGAATTGCATCGTGTACAGATCGAGGTCGTCACCCGCGATCTCGGCGAGTGAGAACAGGCCCTCCTGCAGTGGACTCAGTGCCAGAACATCCTCGACGGCGGGTGCGGGGCGATTGACCACGTCCTCGGTCATGAACCCGGTTTCCACGAGGCGGTGAGGGCTGCCAGGGCGTCGTCACTCAACCCGGAGACAGACATCGGCGCATGGGTCGATGCGGGGGCCTCGGGCCGGCCGACTTCGGGGTTCTCATCCGACCCGGGAGCTACGGCACGGGCCTCGTCGACTGCGGCGGCCACCTCGGCGATCGTGTGGTGATCGAAGATCATCTGTGGCGTGAGCGGAATGTTCTCGGCTGCAAGCTTTCCCGCGAGCTGGATGGAGATGACGCTGTCGCCACCGAGTGCAAAGAAGTTGTCATCGCGACCCACGCCGTCGATGTCCAGCAACTCCGCGAGAACATCGCAGATCGCGCGCTCGGTGCCGGTCTGGGGCTGTTCGCCACCGCCGGCGACGCCCACGACCCCACCGGCCACCGTGGCCTCGGACTGCATCTGGAAGACAAGCGAACCGGTGCGGTCCCACCTCGCTCTGTCACCGGTGCGCACGCGTCCCGACCCCGCCACCTGGACGTGAACGTCGCCCACCACCCCCGGCGGAACCGGGTCGAGGTGTGCATCGAGCACCAATACCTTCGATCCTGGGACCGGGCGTCCGGAGTGGGAACCGGACAGCTCGCCGGTCACCACGATGGCGTCGAGATCCCCTGCCGTGTAACGGTACTCAGCAACCGAACCGGCAGACAGGGACCCGAGCGTCTCGCCCAGAGATGGTTGGGTGCTGACCGAGGCAGCCACCCAGGTCCGCACCGACGGCATCATCGACACCCCCGAGTGCGGGAGCAGGCCGAGCATGTCCGGTGAAGCGACAACCCTCTGCGCCGACTGCCCGGCGATCACAGCAGCCAGGGCGGCTGGATCGGTTCGTTCGGAGTCGGTGGCCAGCACCACGGTCGCCCCGTCCGACAATCCGGCGAGGAGTTCCGAGACCATCACCGGGTCGCCGGAACGAACAGCGATCAACCGAACCGCATCGGTGCTCGGAACCGGAAGCTGACACGGTTGTCTGTGCATCGCATCGCGCACAACCGCGACGACATCGGACAGCGGGCCACTCGCGTTGTCGTTGCGTGCCAGATCATCGGCGAGGGAACGATAGTCGAGGACATCGTCGCTCCGCCGGATCGCAATTGTGTCGCTGCCGGCAGGAAGGGCATTCATCCTGGCTCGGAAGGCCTCGACATCAAGCGGTCCTCCATCGCACCACTGGTCGAGAAGGCGGTGGCGTTCGTCGGCAAGAAGCACGTCCGCCTTCTCCACCGGGGTGTCCACGTGGTCGGCAAAGTGCTCGAGCATGACGATCATTCGGCGGGCCATCTCTTCGGCGGTGTCGCGATCGTAGAGATCCGTCGACGCCACGAGGCGTGCGGCCAGACCGCCATCGGCTTGCGAGGCGAAGATGATGTTCAGGTCGAGGAACGATGTCTCGAAGTCCACCGGCAACAACGAGATCGTGGTTCCGTCGGTCAGTGCCGATGCGCCGGAGACACCGCTGGAATCTCGGCTGTGCTCATCTCGAAAGTGCATCATCACCTGGAACAGCGGATTACGCGACCGGGTGCGGCGCGGGTTGAGCGCTTCGACGAGGCGCTCGATGGGCACGTCCTGGTTGGCATACGCTCCCAGCGCCACATCTCTCCCCCGGATGAGGACGTCGTGCAGCGTCGGGTCACCGCTGAAGTCGTTGCGTAACACCACCATGTTCGCGAACAGTCCCACGATGTCGGCCGTGGCATCGTCGGTTCGGCCGGCGACCGGAGTACCGATGGTGATGTCGTCGCCACCGCCCAGTTTGTGCAGCAGGGTCGCCACCGCAGAGTTCAGCAACATGAACTCGCTGACGCCGGCGCGATCGGCCACGCCGCGCAACTTGGCGCGCAGATCTGCGGGCACCGCAAAAGTCACGATTTCGCCGGTCTTTCCGAGCACTGCGGGCCGAGGACGGTCCGCTGCGACGGTGATGTGGTCTGGAATGCCCGCCAACGTCGATCGCCAGTACGCGAGCTGCGCATCACCCACGTCGTGCGCCACCGCGCCTGGTTCGAAGAGGTCGCGTTGCCACAACGCGTAATCGCTGTATTGGATCAGCAGGGGCAACCAGGACGGCGCCGACTGATGACCGAGGCGGTGGCGGTAGGCGGTGGCCACGTCGGCCAGCAGCACATTGAACGACCAGTGGTCGATCACCATGTGATGCACCAAGATCGACAGCACATGCGAGTTCTCGCCGAGTGAGAACAGCTCCGTACGGATCAGCCGTTCGGATTCGATCGCGAAAGTATGGCCGGCCACCCGGTCGAGTTCTGCACTCAGCTGCGCTTCCTTCTCGGCGATCGACGTGCCGTTCACCACCGTGAGTGGCAACACCGCGGGCTCGACGGGTCCGACAACCTGATACGGCACACCTTCTCGCTCCACAAACGTTGTCCGCAGAGCCGAGTGGCGGGCGATCACGTCGCCCAGTGCGTCGGTCAGGGCAGGCACATCAAGCGGACCATCGATCCGCACCGCCATCGGGATGTTCCCGACCGCACTGGGCCCTTCGAAGCTACGGGCGAACCACATCGCGAGCTGTGAATACGACAGGGGCACGTGTTCTGGCGCCTCGGTGCGAGCAGTGATCGCGGGCCGGCGCAGTGCGCCGGTCAGAGACGATGACGCCGAAGCCTCCGCGATCGAACTGCTGCTGAGATCCCAGTCTCCGCCTTCGTCATCGTCATGGGCGTCGAGGTCGATGCCGAACTCACTGCGCACCTGGGCCACCAGCCACGTCGCCAAGCCGGCAACGGTCGGCGTGTCGAACGGCGCCCGGACGTCGATGTCCACTCCGAACTCGGTCCGGATCTGCGTGACCAAGCGCGCCGCCAGCAACGAGTGTCCGCCGAGTTCGAAGAAGGAGTCATCCGCACCGATGTCATCGCGGCCGAACAGGGACGCGAACAGTGCGGCAACACGGATCTCGGTCGGGGTGGTGGGTGCACGTGACTCCGCGGGCCGGCTGCTCACCGGTTCCGGAAGTGCTCTGCGATCGAGTTTCCCGTGTGCGGTGAGTGGTATCTCGCCGATCACGGCAAAGCCGCTCGGCACCATGTATTCCGGCAACACCGACGCAGCGTGGTCCCGGACGTCCCCGATCTCGATGGTCTGATCACGTTCGGCGACAAGGTAAGCCGCCAGCGATGCGCCCACACGTGGATCGTCGGTGACGATGACCAGAGCACGCGCGACCGCAGGGTGGCCGGCGAGCGCGGACTCGACCTCGCCGAGTTCGATCCGGAAGCCGCGTATCTTCACCTGCTCATCGATCCGCCCGACGAACTCGATGTCGCCGTCGACGTTCCAGCGCGCGAGGTCGCCCGTCCGGTACAGCCGGGCACCCGGCGACATCGGATCGGCGACGAACCTCTCGGCGGTCAGCGCTGGACGGCCGAGGTATCCACGTGCGAGTTGCTCTCCGCCGATATAGATCTCGCCGACCACTCCGGTCGGCACGAGCTGCAGTGCGGCGTCGAGGATGTACACCGTCACATTGCGGTTCGGCACACCGATCGGCACGATCCGGACACCCTGGGGTCCGTCGACCGGGTAGTGGGTGGCCGCGACAACCGCTTCGGTGGGGCCGTAGTTGTTGCGCAATCGGGCGTCGAACACCGTGCCGAACTTGTCTGCGATCTCACCGGGCAGCGCTTCTCCACCCACGGGTATCTGGCGCAGGGTGGTCCACTCGTTGACCCCGGGCAGCAACAGGAACATCCCCAGCATGGAGGGAACCATGTGCATGACGGTGACGCCCTGGCGCACCAACAGGTCCGCCATGTACGGGATATCTTGCAAGCCATCGGGTTTGGGTATCACCAGCGTGGCCCCGAGAGTGAGCGTGCAGAACACCTCGAACAGCGAGGCATCGAAGCTGACCGACGATGTCTGAACCAGCCGGTCCTCGGCGGTCATCCCGAATTGGGCATGGAAGCCGGCGAGATGGTCCGCGATCGCCGCATGGGGTACCGGGACACCTTTGGGCCGGCCGGTGGACCCGGAGGTGTAGATGACGTACGCCAGACCAGCCGGGAGCAGAGGGCGGATCCGGTCCGCGTCCACCGGATCGACGACGGGCAGGGCCTCGGCTGCCTGCTCAGCAGCCGCCAGATCGGCCTGCGACAGCACAATTCGCGGCCTGGCGTCCTCGACGAGGAAGTCGATCCGGTCCTGTGGGTAGGACGGATCTATCGGAAGGTACGCGGCGCCCGCCTTGAGCACGGCGACCGATGCCACGACGAACTCCACCGACGCGGCAAGACTCAGTGCCACAAGGTCTTCGGGTCCGATGTCGCGCGAGATGAACCAGCGGGCCAGACGGTTGGACCGGGCGTTGAGCTCGGCGTAGGTGAGGGTGTCATTGTCGTCGATGATCGCGGGCTGGTCCGGATGTGCCCTGACCCGACTCTCGAACATCTCCGGCAGCGTGGCGGGTGCAGCGGCGACCTGATCACCGTGCGAACGCTCGATGATCTCCGCTCGCCCCTCCCCCAGGATGTCGAGATCGACGATTCGTGTGCTGGGCGACGCGACAGCCTGGTGGAGCACCCGACCGTAAGCGGCCAGCATGTCGTCCACGATCGCGTGGTCGAGCACATCCGCGAAGTACTCGGCTTCCACAGATGCGCCGTCGTCATCGCGCACCACCGTCAGCCCGAGAGGCATCTGGGTCACCGAGGCGGCAAGGTCGAGCTGTTCGGCCGTCACGCCGTCGAACGCGAACCCGACAGCGCTCTTGCGCGTCGAAAAGCTCAGTCGGACAATCTGTTCGAGACCGTCACCACCAGACCGGTCCGGGTTCAACTCGCGCACCACCCGGTCGATGCCGACATGCTGGTGACCGAACGCACCGAGAGCATTGTCGCGAGTGGCCGCGATGAGGTCTTCGAAGGCGGCCCGGGGGTCGATGGTCGTCCGCACCAACACTGTGTTGCCGAAGTACCCGATCGCCCTGTCGGCCCCAGGCTTGCGCCGGTCGGTGATGGGCACGGCCACCAGGAAGTCCGTCGCACCGGTGTACCGGTGGATCAATGCTCCGAAGGCTGCCAGCAACACTGTGAACGGCGTTGTCGAAACCGCGCGAGCGAGCTCGTTCACCGCCTCGATCAGATCCGAGGACATCGCGCTGGAACCACGGCCTGCGTTCTTGGACGCGACACCGGGTGTCTCCGCGGGCAGTTCGAGCCATTCCGGAGCCGGGCTCAGCAATTCGCGCCAGTATGCGATCGCCGGGTCGTCGACTTCGGGGGCCACCGGATCGGTTGCCACGTCGAGGAACTGGGTTGGCGCCCGGTGTGCCGATCGCCCGTCATAGGCCGCATTCAGGTCGTCGAAGAAGACCGCCCACGAGTCGTCGTCCCAGCAGATGTGGTGGACGACAAGGACGAACACCCACTCGTCGCGGCCGGTTCGGGCCAGTGTCGCCCGCATCAGCACGTCCCGGGCGAGGTCGAACGGCCGCCCGAACTCACGTCGGGCGAGCACTTCGAGACGGCGAGAGCGACTCTGCTCCGCGAGATCGGTCAGGTCGTGTTCACTCCAGGGCACCTCGACGTGCTCGGCAGCAGCAGACTGGTACGGGATCCCATCGTCGCCCACGCCGTACGAGGTGCGCAGGATCTCGTGGCGTCCGACCACGTCGGATAGCGCTGCCCGCAACCGGTCGACGTCCAAGCGGCCCGACAACCGGTATGCCACACAGACGTTGAGGGTGGTGTCATCAGGGTCACGGGTCTGCAGGAACCACAGCCGCTGTTGCCCCACCGACAGCGGTGAGCGCTCACCGGCCGATCGAGTGCGAACCGGAGCGGTGACGTCGGATGCGAGGCCGCTCTCGACGAGCTTTCGGCGGAGCAGTTCTTTGCGGCGGGCTATCAGGTCTTCTGGCATGGAACGCCCCTAGCGATCACGGTCCGACGGCAGACGCAGGCGGCGCTACAGCGCGCACGGAACCTGCGCGTACCCGGCGACCTCACAGGCGCTGGTGTTCGACAGCTTCCACTTGTTGTCTTTCCACACCCAGGTCAGGCCCATCGTCGCGTCGTTGAAACCCGGCGACGAGAGGATGAGGTTGGCGGACATGGTGTTTCCGTTGACGGTCACCGGGCCCGCGATCCGCCACTTCACACCCGCGGGCTCGAACGTCCGCAGCGTGTTTCCGATCCCCTCGCCCACCGGCACGCCCCGGGTGCCGGCCTCGAGCTCGTCGGCTTTCTGCGCACTCGAACCGTTCAGCACCAATTTCAGTTTGTTCTGCAGTTCTCCTGCGGACAACGCAGCGGGCGCAGCCGTTTCGGCTGCGGGCGCCTCGGTTGTCGCCGGCGCCGCGGGGGCCTGCGGTGCGTAGCCGCCACCCGAGGTGGTGCCA
>NZ_AYTE01000007.1:0-80910 GCF_000506245.1 Williamsia sp. D3
GCCCAGGGCGGTCTCGCTCATCGGCTGAGGCTGCCACGACTCGACGTAGTCGCCCTGTTGCTGACGGTGTCCGATCGGTGCGCAGAAGTATGTGCCGAGACGGCCGGTGTTCGGATCGACGGCGCGCACGGTCAGCAGGGTGATCTCGTAGTCGAAGTCGATGAAACCTTCGACGATGACCCGTCCACCCTGGACGCGACCGCCGGCGACGGCGTGGTCCCAGGCTCGGTCGACCTCGTCCGGCCCGCGCACCACACTCTGGCCCTTGCCCGACGATGACATCACCGGTTTGACCACACACGGGAACCCGACCCGGTTGGTCGCGGAACGGACCTCGTCGGCCGAATCGGCGAACGCGTAGGGCGACGTCGGAAGACCCAGCCTTTCGTCGGCCAGCCGACGGATGCCCTCGCGGTTCATCGTCAGGGCCGTGGCACGCGCGGTGGGGATCACCTCGGTCAGACCGTCTTCGTGGACCTCGACGAGGACCTCGGTGGCGATGGCCTCGATCTCGGGGACCACGAAGTCTGGTTGCTCGGCCTCGATCACGGCACGCAGTGCGCGCGGGTCGGTCATGTTCACCACGTGTGAGCGGTGGGCGACCTGATGTCCCGGAGCGTTCGGATAACGATCGACCGCAACCACTTCGACGCCGAGCCGCTGGAAGGCGATGATCACTTCTTTGCCGAGTTCCCCGGCGCCGAGCAACATCACCTTGGTGGCGCCCGGGGTCAGTGGAGTGCCGATACGGTCGGGCACGGCAGAGATGACAACGCCGCTTCCCGAGGTATTGGTAGTCACAGAGCTAAGGCTAGCGCCTTCGGTCGGCCGTTCTACACCTGACGATCACCGGGCGCGGACTGCCGGGGCCGGGTCAGCCCATCTGGGCATGCCGATAGCACCAGCGCCACGTCTCGCCGGGCTCGGCCGAACGCATCACCGGGTGCCCGGTGGACTTGAAATGTGCGGTGGCGTGCTTGCGGGGACTCGAATCACAGCAGGCGACATGTCCGCAGGTCAGGCATTTACGAAGGTGCGCCCAGTGATCGACGCCCTCGGCAACGCAGTCCTGGCATGCATCTTGCGAGTCGACGGGTGGGTCCGCCGACGGATCCTCACTGGTCTGGACGAGTTCGGGGCACAATTCGTCCGCCACGTCGGCAAGCAATGTGGACGGTTTGATGTTGCGGTGCATGACCGACCGGATGGGGTTGCGCATCAGGTCCTTCCTCATGTGGTTCGCGAGCGGGCTCGGGCCAGGCCTCGGCGACGGGAGACGTCTGCGGCGAGAACAATTCCATTCTCCCGTATCTTTGGCTGGTTCGGTCGGGTGTGCGCTGAGGGAGGAATTCGGACGGTGGACGAAGGACTGTTGATCGTCGCCGTGGTCGCGGTGATCCTGGCCGCCATCTGTCGCCGATTCGGTCTCTCTGCCCCGTTGGTGCTGGTGGTGGTGGGGCTGGGGCTCGGCTGGATCCCAGGTCTCCCCGAGTTCACCCTGGAACCCGAGCTGGTCCTGTTCGCGGTGTTGCCGCCGCTGCTCTACTCGGCTGCCCTGGACAGTTCCTATGTGGCGCTGCGCAAGAACGTCCGCGCGGTAGGACTGCTGGCCGTCGGGCTGCCGCTCGCGACCACCGCGGGGGTCGGAGTGGTCGCGTACTACGCCGTCCCCGACCTCCCCTGGGCCGCCGCTTTTGTCCTGGGTGCGGTGATCGCCCCGCCCGATGCCGTGTCTGCGCAGGCCGTCGGTCGCCGTCTGGGTCTGCCCCGGCGCGTGATGACGCTGCTGGGCGGCGAGAGCCTGCTGAACGACGCCACCGCCCTGACGGCCTACCGCTTGGCGTTGGCCGCGGCTGTGGGCGCGACCACCACCGTGTGGGACGG
The DNA here is from genome assembly GCF_000506245.1 of Williamsia sp. D3. NCBI lineage: Bacteria > Bacillati > Actinomycetota > Actinomycetes > Mycobacteriales > Nocardiaceae > Williamsia > Williamsia sp. D3. The sequence continues at coordinate 1,885 of NZ_AYTE01000007.1, forward strand.
CATCCTGGCCTTCCTGATCGCTGCCGTCGGCGGCCTGATCGTGGGACTTGCTGCCGGGCTCGCGGTCGCCTTCATGCGCCACTTCCTCACCGATCCCCCGATGGAGACGGCCCTGGGAATCATCGCGCCGTTTGCGATCTACTTCGTCGCCGAGGAGATCCATGCATCGGGTGTGATCGCGGTTGTCGCGGCGGGCCTCTATCTGGGTCAGCGGTCGGTGCGCGAGGGATACGCCACCCGCTTGCAGGACAACGCCGTCTGGCGTTCGATCGACGCCATCCTCGAGTCGTTTGTGTTCCTGCTCATCGGACTCCAGCTCCCGCAGGTCATCGAAGGTCTGGGAGACCGGTCGACCGCCGCGATCTGCTGGGCCGCGGCCGCCGTCTTCGCCGCGACCATCGCGATCCGCATCGTCTGGGTGTTCGGAGCGACATACGGTGCCCGGCTGTTCCCACGAATACGTGAGCGTGAACCGTATCCACAGCCCGGCGCGGTGTTTGTGGTGTCGTGGGCGGGCATGCGCGGGGTGGTCAGTCTTGCTGCGGCCTTTGCCATTCCGCTCACCGTCGACGACGGTACCCAGTTCCCGGCCCGCGACGCGATCTTGTTCCTCGCCTTTGTGGTGGTGGTCGGGACCTTGTTGTTGCAAGGAACCACGTTGCCGTTGCTCATCAGGTGGCTCGGTGTGCAGGGTGATGAGAGGCAGGCCGATCTGGTGGGCCTGGCCCGCGCCCAGGACCGCGCCGGCCGGACCGCGTTCGCGCGGCTCGAGCAGATCAAGGCCGAGATACCCGAGGGTGACGCCCGCCTGGAGCAGGTGAAGATCTTGGAGCACTGGATCCGGGCCCGGAAGAACCTTGCGTGGGAAGGACTGGGCCGGGACTCCGACGAGATCGGCGAGAGTCCGACGGAGGCGTACAACCGGATCCGCAACGAGCTCATCCAGATTCAGCGCGAGGTGTTCATCGACGAACGCGACCGCGGGCGGATCGACGACGAGGTGCTACGGAGCGCGTTGCGGCAGCTCGACCTCGCCGAAGGTCTCGGCGACAGCCGAAAGCAGGTGTGACAGTCGGCAGCCGAAAGCAGGTGTGACAGTGGATAGCCGAAAGCAGTTGTGACGAGCGGTCTGTCAGTCGGCGGAACTCTGGGTCGCGTACACCTCGGTGGCCTCGGAGCGGCCACGTAATACCGTCGAGTCCTGGTGGTGCCATTGTGACGCTTCGGATTTCGATGCCGCCTCGACCGCGCGGCCCGATGAGAGAGGACGGCCCGGGTCCTTTTTCGCGAGTTCACTGAGCCGGGCGGCCTCGTTCACGGCGTCGCCGATGACGGTGTACTCGAAACGCTGGATGGCGCCCACGTTGCCCGCGACCACCGGACCGTAGGCGACACCGATGCCCGCCTGCAGTTGCGGCACTTTGATGGCCAGTTCCTCGCTGATCTCACGCGCGGCGACGAGGGCCGATGCGGCGGAATCGGACAGGCCGATCGGAGCCCCGAACACGGCGAGCACCGCGTCGCCCTGGAACTTGTTGACCAGTCCGTCGTGCTTCTCGACGGTCGACACCACCACGGCGAAGAACTGGTTCAGGATGTTCACCACATCGGCGGGCGGGCGGGTGGCGGCCAAGGTGGTGGAGCCGATGACGTCGATGAACAGCACGGCGACGGTCTGTTCGCTGCCGCCGAGTTCGGGGTCCTGCGCCAAAGCGGCCTCGGCGACCTCCTTGCCGACGTGACGGCCGAACAGGTCGCGCAGGCGCTCGCGTTCGCCGAGACCGGCGACCATCGAGTTGAAACCCGCCTGCAGGTCGCCGAGTTCGGTGCCGTCGAAGACCACCACCCGTACGTCGTTGTCTCCGCTGCGAACCCGGCTCATCCCCTGCCGGACGGTACGGATGGGCGCGACGATGCTGTCCATGCTCAGGAAGTTCAGGATCGACCCGGTGAACAGTGCGGTGGCGCTCAGGACCGTGACGGCGATGAAGATGTCGACCTTGGTGGTGTCGTCGCGGAACAGCCCGAAGATGACCACGAGCATCACCCCGACGATGGGGATGCCTGATCCCACCGACCAGGTCAGCATTCCGCGTGTGCGCAGGCTGCCGCGGCGGGCAGCGCGGACGTGCCCGGCTTCGAGGGCCTGGGCGGCGACGGGCCGCAGGGAGAACTCGGTCAGCAGATACGCGATGGAGCACACCACGGCTGCCGAGAGCCCCACCACGAATGCGATCTTGGGGATGAGGGCAGCGTCGTAGACCCCGTATGCGGTGGTGAACAGGATGCCTGCCACCACCCACAGCGCGGCCTGCAGCCTGGTGAGCAGTGCTGGTGCCTTCAGTGCTGCGCGCGCCTGGGCCGCCGTCGGCGGTTCGTCGCGCAACGCCCACCGGAGTCGTCGCAATACTCGGGTGGTGCCCACCCATAGTCCGATCAGGAAGGCCAGCGAGACATAGACCGGCACCACGATGAAGTTGACCCACCACAGACCGGACTGCAGCACGCTCGGCTCGGGGATGCCGATGGTCACCAGCAGGATTACCATGCCGGCACCGATGGCGTTGGCGGTGAGGACACCGACGGAGATCAGGAGCTGGATCCGGATCCGCTTCTTGTGGATGGAGTCCTGCGTGGACCCCAGGAGGATGGATCCGTAGTCGGACTCGCGCCGCGAGAGCCTCATCGGCGCTCCGGTGTGGTGCGAGTGGGTTTCACGCCGGTCAATCTACTGCGGATCGGCGCTCACCAGGCAGGCGGTACTCCTGTTTGGGCCTGCCGGTGGCGCCGTAGCGCAGGCGCATCGCCAGCTTTCCCGACGCCACCATGTGGGCGAGATGCCGCCGGGCGGTGGGCGGCGAGATGCCGACCGCCGCGGACACCTCGTCGGCGAACATCACCTGGCCCGATTGCGCGAACGCCTCCAAAATCAGTTGCTCTGTGTGCGAGCCACTTTCGGAGCTCTCTCGCGTGACGCGGCCGAACCGCAATGCGCTGACCGCGGCGTCGACAGTGCTCTGGTCGATCGCCGGTGCAGCCAGGATGCGCCGATACTGCGCGTAAGCGGACAGTCGACGCGCGAGCTCGGTGTTCTCGAACGGTTTGATCAGGTACGTCAGCGCCCCACCGCGGAACGCGCGCCGGATGGCAGCGCTGTCGGTCTCGGCGCTGACGACAAACGTGTCGCAGCCGATCTGGGCCGCGAGTTCGAGTCCGGAACCATCGGGCAGGTGGACGTCGACGAGGGCGAGGTCGACGTCGGGTTGTTCGGCGAGGACCGAGAGGGCCTGCTCGCGACCGCCTGCTGTGCCTGCCACCGAGAACCCACCGACGGCCTCGACGATGGACGCGTGCAGACCGGCGACCCGGAAGTCGTCGTCCACGATGAGCACCTTGAACTCCCGGGCTGTCATCGCGCCGGCTCCTGGTCCAGCGGTTCGACTGGTTCGTGCGGGCTCAGCATCCTGGGCAGCCGCGCGACGAAGACGGCGCCACCGAGGAGGTTGTCGGGTTGCTTGGCGTCGCCGCCCGCATCCACGAGTGTCAGGTCCCCGCCGCGGGTTTGCGCCAGCTGTCGCGACAGCGCCAGACCCATCCCCCGCCCGCCGGGCACGGAGTCGTCCTTGTGGGTGGTGACGCCCTCGGTGAAGACCTGCCGCGGATCGGCGAGCCTCACACCGGGCCCGGAGTCCGACACGACCACCAGCAAGGTGTCGTCTGCGACGATCAGTTCCACCTCGACCTGGGCGGGTGCCCCGCCGGAGGCGGCCTCTGATGCATTGCCGGAGGCGGCCCCGATTGCCCCGCCGGAGGCGGCCTCTAATGCATTGTCGGTGAGGTTGCCCACGATTGTCGTTGCGGCCACCGGGTCCTGCAATGTTCCGGAGACCAACGTCTGTGGACCCAGCGTGAGCAGTACGCCGCGCTCGCGGGCGGAGGCTGCCTTGGCGTCGAGGAATGCCCGCAGGTGCGGCTCGTTGATGTTCTCGCTGCCGGGCAGGTCGATGCCGTACGGACCTGTGCCCATCACCTCGTCCAGATAGTCGAGTGCAGCGCCGGCATCGCCTTGCCGCAGCAAGCCGGCGGTGACGTGCATCCGGTTGGCCGATTCGTGTCGCTGAGCGCGCAGGGCATCGGTCATCGACTTGATCGAGTCGAGCTGTCGGGTAAGGGCTTCCACGTCGGTGCGGTCCACCACCGACAACACGATGCCTAGATCTGTACCGTCGCGCCGCACCTGGTGGGAACTGACCAGCACCACACGGTCACCCACCGCGGCCGACCGCGGCGTCTGCACGGGCGTGGTCGCGACCTCCAGCACGCGTGCGGTCAGACCCACCTCGGTGACCGGGGTGCCGATGTCGGCGGTCACGCCCAAGAGGGTGCGCGCCTTGTCGTTGATCACCCGGACCACACCGGATGGGTCGATGGCAACAACACCTTCACCGATCGAGTGCAGTACCGCCCCTTGCTCACGCACCAGCTCCGCGAGTTGGTCCGGTTCCAGGCCCAGGGTGAGGCGACGCCACCGCCGCGCGAGCAGCGCCGAGCCGATGACACCGGCGAGGAGCGCGGCCAGTGCGATGAGGACAAGGGCGATCACATCACCGCGCAGGTCGTCGCTGATCTTCTCCGTGGAGATCCCGACGCTCACGAGCCCGACAACCTCGGTGGAGTCCGGGGCGAGGACCGGTACCTTGGCACGCACCGATTCGCCCAGCGTTCCACGGTCGGTGGCCAGGTCCTCTCGACCGCCGAGTGCACGGCCCGGATCGGTACTGAGGGGGCGGGTCAGTTCGGTTGTGTCGGGGTGCGCAAGCCTCAGTCCACGATTGTTGGCGATGACCACGAAGAGGGCGCCGGTGCGGTCGGCGACGGCGACTGCCTGCGCTTGGAGCGGTCCGCCGGCAAGAGCTTTCTGATCGAGCGAGTTGCCGCTGCCCGCGGCCACCTCGGCGCGCACCTGATCGTCGGTCGCCACCGATCTGGCGATGGCGAGTGCGCGCTGACCGTATTCCTCCCGGAGTTTGTCGTCGCTGCCGGAGATCACGATGCCGAAGCCGACACCGAGACTGACCAGGATCACCACCACCTGCAGGAGCAGGACCTGGTTTCGCAACCGCATGAACACAGCGTAGGCACCCGCCATCCGACGGGTGCCCACGTTGCCTGCCAACAGTTTGGCCATCGTGTTGTCGATCAGATGGGGATGGCTCCCACAAGGGTGCCGACCACAAGCATCGCGACCGAGACCGCCGCGGCCCGCCACAGCACCTTCTTGTGATGATCGGCCAGCGAGACCCCGGCGAGCGACACAAGCAACAAGATCGCCGGAACCAGCGGGCTCTGCATGTGCACGGTCTGGCCTGTGATGGAGGCCCGTGCCATCTCGGCGGGGGTGATCCCGTAGGTGGCGGCGGTTTCCGAGAGCACCGGCAGCACACCGAAGTAGAAGGCGTCGTTGCTCATGAGGAACGTGAACGGCATCGACAGGAGGCCGGTGATCACGGCCAGGTGCGGTCCCATCGAATCAGGGAGCACGGAGGTCAGCCACTGTGCGATCGCCTCCACCATGCCGGTGCCTGCGAAGACCCCGGTGAGGACTGCCGCCGCGAGAACCATGGCCACCACGGAGACGATGCTCGAGGAGTGCCTGGTGATTGCCTGCTGCTGATCCTTGATGTGCGGGAAGTTGATCACCAGCGCGATGCCGGCGGCCACCATGAACAGCACCGGGATGGCGACGACGTCCATTCCGAGCACGGCGAGCAGGGCGACGGTGAGCGCCGCGTTGATCCAGAAGAGCCTGGGACGCAAGATGTCGCGATCAGGGTCTAGCGCGCCGGCGACGATGCCGGCGTCTGCGGTGCCGCCTGAATCGGTGTTCCGGAGTTCACTGGAGCCTGCACCGAATGCGTCTGTGCCCGAACCACCCGTACCCGAACCACCGGTGCCTCGCCGCGGTCCGCGACCACGGCCGTTGCCGCTGCCGCCGTTGCCGCCGCCACTGCCGACCAGGACGTCGGCGGACTCACGGGCCAGCACCGATTCCTTGATGGTGATCGAACCGATCCTGCGACGTTCCATCAGGCCGAGGTGGTAGGAGAACAGGAGCACGATGACAAGACCGACAACCAGCGACGGGATCATCGGGATGAACACCTCGGACGGTGAGATGCCCAGTGCCGCAGCGGCACGCGCGGTCGGCCCACCCCACGGGAGGATGTTCAGGGTGCCGTTGGCCAGACCCGCGGTGACCGTCAGGACCACCGGACTGACACCCAGCTTGAGGTAGAGGGGCAGCAGTGCCGAGGTGACGATGATGAATGTGGTGGAGCCGTCACCGTCGAGGGACACCACCATCGCCAGCAACGCCGTTCCCACCACCAGCCGTGCCGGATCGGCCTTCACCGCCCGGACGACTCCGCGCACGATCGGGTCGAACAGGCCGACATCGATCATGATGCCGAAGTAGATGATGGCGAAGAAGAGCATCGCCGCTGTCGGGGCCAGGTCCTCGATGCCGTCGGTGATCATGTCGCTGATCCCCAGGCCCGCGCCGGCGAACAGACCGAAGGCGATCGGGACCAGGATGAGGCCCACCACCGGAGTGGTCCTCTTGGTCATGATGAGGAACATGAAGGTGGCCACCATCAGGAGGCCCAAGGCTACTAACATGACAACGCTGCTCTCGGTTGGCGACTGTGGACTGGCGGGAGTGACCTCCGCTACATCCGAAGTCTTGAGGTAGCGCACGTCACAGTCACGCTTGAGCGCGTAAGTCGCGTTTTGCGCGTTTTGCTCACCGTTCGCAACACCGCATGAAACGGGTTGAACTGCAGGTTTTATCCGTCAACCCGGCAGCAGATAGTGAGCTGTCAGCGTTTTCCACAGCGGAAGATGCGGATCGTTGCGGGGGTCGCGTCTGTCGATGAGGTACGGCATGGCCGCCCCGCGCATTCCGGAGAGCAGGATCGGATACAGCTCGTCGTAGCGGGGCGCGGACGTCAGAACCGGCCCGAGAAATGATGCGACAGCAGCGCGGACGGTCGGGCCCAATTCACGTTCTGCGGGCAGCAGCGCACTGCGCAGGTTGGTGTTGGTGCGCGCGGCGGTCCAGAGCTCGATGGACGCGACGAAGTACGGCTGGTGGAATGTCGACCATCCGGTGTCGATGCCGAGGGAGATCCGCTCGATCGGATCATCGGGCCAGTCGACCTGGCGGGCCAGGTCCTCGATGCGCACCTTCGCGAGGTGATGCACGGCCGCCATCAGCAGGTCATCGCGAGATGGGAAGTGATGCAACAGCTTTCCGCGCGATACCCCTGCGGCCTCTTGGATGGCGAGGGTGCTCGCCTGGGCGTAACCCCTGTCGATCAGCACCTCGAGCGCCGCGTCGAGTATGTGATTGCGACTACGTGTGCCCTTGGACTCCCGTGGTCCGAGATCGACTGCGACAGGATCAGATTCGGGCCCGGTGGTCATCCGGTGATGCTACCGCGGCTCACACGTCCATGATGTGTGGCAGACCCGCCCGGTAGCGGTCGCGGTCGGTCTGTTTGAACGGGTCCAGCAGCGGGAGTTCCCAGAGCGGGTGCACCGCCACGCGAGCGGCGTTGCTACCTGCCGCGTCCAGAATTGCGTTGGCCACCCGCCGTCCCGACTCGTTGGCACCCTCCATCGTCGCGAGGTCGATGTTCGTGCGCACGTGGTCGCCGCCGATGAAGAAGTTCGAGATCGCGGTCTCGGCGGTGGGCCGGTGCCGGTAGGAATCGGCGGTGTTCACCATCAACGGCGTCGCGTTGGAGATGGCGGGTTCCCAGGTGATACCCGGATCGAGATGCCAGCTCACCAGTTCCTCGTCGCGCAGGATCGGCTTCGAGCCACGGTTGAGCGCGCGGCTCATCTGCGCCCAGACCTCCTTGGCGACCTCGTCTTTGGTGCATTGTTTGGCGGTTTTGCCGTACAGGATTCCCGGAGTGTCCCAGTCGGAGATGTCCACCGACAGGCAGTCGTGTACCCACCCGTCGCCGTAGATCCTCCCGAAGTCGACCTCCCACGGCGCCGCCTGGAACAGGCCGGTCAGGGCCCACGGAGTCCCCAGCGCCGCAATGTGACTCGGCACCACATCAGACCGCCGCGACAGGAAGTACTGGATTCCCACCATCCAGTCGTCGACCAGGTGGTTGATGCCCTCGAGTGCCGGCGCGGCCGCAAGGAGATCCGGCCGCAGGAGCGGTTTGAGCCGGTCCAGCGGCATGGCAGCGACGTACCAGTCGGCGGTCACGGTGGAGCTGGAACCGGCGTCGCCGGTCACCCGGGCACCGGTGATCCGTCCACCCTGCACGTCGAAGCCGGTTGCGGCCTGGCCCATCACGAACCGCACGCCCCGACCACGCAAGTACGCCACCCACGGGTCTATCCACGCGTGATTGGTGGGAGCGTTGAGGATTCGGTCCACCCCACCCCCGACGATGGTCCCGGCGTACTGCGAGATCAGACCGGTGGCCGAGGTGACCAGCGCGAGTCCGATCTGCCCGATGGTGCGCGCCGACCCCATGTCGGGTTTGGCCGCAACCGTCGCTCGGGTCAGGGCGCTCACCAGATACTTCTGGTAGGCAGGGGATTTGCCATTGGCCTTGACGAACTCCATCCAGGACTGCTTCTCCCACTGACCGATTCGCCGTTCCTCGCAACTGGTCGCGATGACGAGTTCTCGCTGCACGAAGAACGCGAGTTCGTGGGCGGGTACGTCTCCGGCGATCTTCAGCGACGTCATCAAGGTGTTGCGAAGATTGTCTAGATCGGCGATGGCGCCGACATGCTGCACGAGCCCGTCGATCGACTGTGGTGCGGTGACCGGCGCATAACCCGGTTCGTCGAGGGCCACCACCGCACCCTCGACATTGATCAGGTGTCGGTCCCTGACGTTTCCCCCACCTGGCAACGGGATTCGCGCCATGGTGTCCGGAACGTGTTGATAACAACCGGGAAAGAAGCGGAAACCGTGCTCCCCCGGCAGCGCCATCCGTCCGCCGGCGGCGCTGCCGGGCACGTCCATGCTCCGTGCCTTACCCCCTAGGAAGGCAGGCTCATAGACGGTCACCGAGAAACCACGCTCGATGAGTTCTTGGGCCACGGCCAGTCCTGACATCCCGCCGCCGAAGACCGCGACCTCGCGACCGCCGCCGGCCCCCGTCGGTGGGACCGCACGGGCAACCGGTCCGACCAGCGACGGCACCACAAAGCTGGTGCCGATAGCGCCGGTCGCCGCCGCGGCCCCCTTGAGCAGGGTGCGCCGAGACACCCCTCGGTCGCCCGTTGTCGTACCCACCATGATCGAGACCCCTCCCAACAGTCAGTACTGACTGTTCCCTGAGGGATGTCTATCACAGCGTTCGCCGCGGTTGGGACGGTTCGGCAGATCAGTCCCGTCAGACGAGCCCGGGCGAGCCACAGGGGCCAGGCCCGTGCCGTCGGCTAGAGGATGTCGCGCCGCACGATGGTCTGCTCCCGGCCGGGCCCCACGCCGATGCACGAGATGTGCGCGCCGGACAGCTCTTCGAGTCGGAGCACGTAGTCCTGGGCATTCTTCGGCAGGTCGTCGAAGGTGCGGCACTGTGAGATGTCCTCCCACCAGCCGGGCATCTCCTCGTAGATGGGCTTGGCGTGGTGGAACCCGGTTTGCGTCATCGGCATCTCGTCCACCCGCTCCCCGTCCACCTCGTAGGCGACGCAGATCGGCACGGTGTCGAGGCTGGAGAGCACGTCGAGCTTTGTCAGGAAGTAGTCGGTGATGCCGTTGACCCGCGTGGCGTACCGAGCGATCACGGCATCGAACCAGCCACAGCGACGCGCGCGGCCGGTGGTGACGCCCACCTCGCCGCCGGTCTTGGCCAGGTAGGCACCCCACTCGTCGAACAGCTCGGTGGGGAACGGCCCCGACCCCACTCGCGTGGTGTAGGCCTTGAGGATTCCGAGGACGGTGGTGATCCGGGTCGGGCCGATGCCCGAGCCCACCGCCGCGCCACCCGACGTGGGGTTCGACGAGGTCACAAACGGATAGGTGCCGTGATCGACGTCGAGCAGGGTGCCCTGCGACCCTTCGAGCAGCACGGTCTCGCCGGCCTCGAGCGCTTGGTTCAGCAGCAGCCTGGTGTCGGCGATGCGGTGTTTGAAACCGTCTGCCTGACCCAGCACCTCTTCGACCACGTGCGCCGGGTCCAGGGCACGCCGGTTGTAGATCTTGGTGAGGATCTGGTTCTTGATCTCGAGGGCAGCCTCGACCTTCTGGGTCAGGATGCTCTCGTCGAGCACATCGGCGACCCGCACGCCGACCCGGGCGATCTTGTCCTGATAGCAGGGCCCGATGCCGCGGCCGGTGGTGCCGATCTTCTTGTTCCCGAGAAATCTCTCGGTGACCTTGTCGATGGCGACGTGGTACGGCATCAGCAGATGCGCGTCGGCCGAGATCATCAGACCCGTGGTGTCGACGTCGCGATCCTCGAGACCGCTGAGCTCGGTGAGCAGCACCCCCGGGTCGACGACCACACCGTTGCCGATGACGTTGTTGACTCCCGGAGTCAAGATGCCTGACGGGATCAGATGCAGAGCGAAGGTCTCCCCGTTGGGCAGAACCACCGTGTGACCGGCATTGTTGCCGCCCTGGTATCGCACCACCCATTGCAGTCGACCACCGAGTAGATCTGTGGCTTTGCCCTTACCTTCATCGCCCCATTGGGCGCCGATCAGCACGATCGCAGGCATTTATGCGCTCCTTCCGGTTCGAGCGTGACGTAGACACACCGAACCGTGGGACAACCCTACTTGTTCGGACCGACGATTACCCGATCCCGGTGGCTCAAGAACCTCTCGGCGCCGTGCCGAGACCATCTGCGGTGCCCGCCAGTACGATCGCGGACGGGCGTCACGAGGATGATCGCCGCAGGTGAAGAGACGAGTGAGGTGACCGGTGGCGCCACAGGGTCTACGCGTGATCGCCGAGCAAGACGCGGCCGACGATCTCATCCCGCCGGGCGTCGCCACGGTCCGGGCGGTGCGCGAACGCGCGTCGATCATCGGTGCCGTCACCGCCACACTGGCCAACCCGGACATGCGACGAGTTGTCGTGGTCGCCGGGCCCGAGTTGCCCGACGCCTTCTGCGCTGCCGTGGTCGCACGACTCATGCTCGTCGAGCGCCTCGACGTCGAGGTCGCGCTCGTCCTGCCCGCCCCCACTCTTGCCACCAAGATCTACGAGCTGCCGTTCGGGGCGCCGGCCGTCGAACTGGCCCAGAGCGGCGCCGCCGTCGAACTACCACTGGTCCGGGACGATGCGGCCATCGTGTTGCTCGGCCGCGCCCACCAGCGCGGCGTCGACGGCGACCTCGGCGGCGAGAGTTACGTCGACAACGACCTGCTCTACCGCGGGCGGACCAAGGGAGTTGTCATCGAACCGCTGATGACGATGCCCGGGGTCAGGGCCAAGGTCGACCGCCGCTGGCGTTCGTCCTGGCTCACCGGCAGGGCCGTCCAGACCGGCGCACCACAACTGGTCGTCGACCGCGACGGGGTCCCCGGTCCCCGGCCGGTCAAGAGGTCGACCTTCTACCGCCATCACGTCAACTGGAAGTTGGTCCGCCCTTGAGCACCACCACCACCGAGATCATCCGCTCGGTGCGTCCTGGTCCGGTGTTCCTCGCCGTGGTCGCGGCCACCGCGCTGGGCGGTGCACTGCTCTGGACATCGGGCCGGGACAACGACCCCGTGGCGGTGATCGGGGCGCTCCTGCTCGTTGTGGGCGGCTGGGTGATCTCGCTGTCGCTGCACGAGTTCGGGCACGCCGTCACCGCGTTCAAGTTCGGTGACCGCGGCGCCGAGCTCCGCGGCTACCTCACACTCAACCCTCTCAAGTATGCCCATCCCGGCCTGTCGATCGGGCTGCCGCTGGTCATCATCCTGTTGGGCGGCATCGGTTTTCCCGGTGGCGCCGTATACGTGAACAAGTCGGGATTCACGCGGGCCCAGCGCAGCCTGGTCTCCGCTGCGGGCCCGTTGGCCAACATCCTCATCGCCATCGTCCTGCTCGTGGTCATCTCCGGCCGCGACAACGCGGCGCTGATCGGTGAACTGAACTTCTGGTCGTCGCTGGCGATGCTGGCCCTGCTGCAGATCACCGCCGCAGTGCTCAACCTCCTGCCGATCCCCGGACTCGACGGCTACGGGATCATCGAGCCGTACCTGTCCGACAACACGCGCCGATCGGTGGCGCCGGTCGCACCGTTCGGGATCCTGCTGATCTTTGTCATCCTGCTGGTGCCGCAGCTCAACCGTGCGTTCTTCGACCTCGTGTACTGGTTGTTCGAATTGTCCGGGGTCAGCAGCTTTCTGGCGTCGTGGGGCTGGGACTTGTTTGTCTTCTGGAAGTAGGGGGTAGTCGCCCCCCAAGCACGGCGCCGGAACCTGTCGTAGTGTGAAAAATCCGTGTGCTGATGCGAGGAGGACCAGTTGCAGATCCGTCCAGGTGCGGCGTACCCGCTTGGAGCAAATTACAGCGGAGCCGGGACGAATTTCGCGGTGTTCAGTGAAGTTGCCGAACGTGTGCAGCTGTGTCTGATCGGCGACGACGGCGAGGAAACGCAGATCGATCTGCTGGAGCAGGACGGCTTCATCTGGCACGGCTTCTTGCCTGACGTCGAGCCCGGGCAGCGTTATGGCTACCGCATCCACGGGCCCAACGACCCCGCGCAGGGTCTGCGATGCAACCCGGCCAAACTCCTCCTCGACCCTTACGCCAAGGCGATCGACGGCAAATTCGACTGGGCCCAACCAGTTTTCAGCTATATGTTCGACGACCCGTCGACGCCCAACAACGAGGACTCCGGTCCTTACATGCCTGCGTCTGTGGTGATCAACCCGTACTTCGACTGGGGCGTCGACCGTCCCCCTCACCACGCCTACGCGGACACCGTCATCTATGAGGCCCACGTGAAGGGCCTCACCCAGACCCACCCCGCGATCCCCGAGGAGCTGCGCGGCACCTACGCCGCGATCGCTCACCCCGCGATCCTCGACCATCTGACGAACCTGGGTGTGACCACTCTCGAACTGATGCCGGTCCACCACTTCGCGGATGACTCCGTGCTGCAGGACCGCGGTCTCTCGAATTACTGGGGCTACAACACCATCGGGTTCTTCGCCCCCGATTCCAAGTACTCCCGGGGCGACTCGCGGGTTGCGCCTGTCCAAGAGTTCAAGTCGATGGTCAAGGCCGTGCACGAGGCGGGCATCGAGATCATCCTCGACGTGGTCTACAACCACACCGCCGAGGGCAACCACATGGGTCCGACCCTGTCGTTCCGCGGAATCGACAATGCCGCGTATTACCGTCTGGTCGAAGATGATCCGCAGTACTACATGGACTACACGGGCACCGGGAACACCCTGAACGTCCGGCATCCCCATGCCCTGCAGCTCATGATGGATTCACTCCGCTACTGGGTCACCGAGATGCACGTCGACGGCTTCCGCTTCGACCTCGCGTCCGCTCTGGCCCGCGAGTTCTACGACGTCGACCGGCTTTCCAGCTTCTTCGACCTCGTCCAGCAGGACCCGGTGGTCAGTCAGGTCAAGCTGATCGCCGAGCCATGGGACGTGGGACCCGGCGGATACCAGGTGGGCAACTTCCCCCCGCAGTGGACCGAATGGAACGGCAAATACCGCGACACCGTGCGCGACTTTTGGCGCGGCGAGCCGGGTACCCTGGGCGAATTCGCCGCTCGCATAACAGGTTCGGCCGATCTCTACGAGCACACCGGACGGCGGCCTGCCGCGTCCATCAACTTCATCACCGCCCACGACGGTTTCACACTGCGAGACCTCGTCTCCTACAACGAGAAGCACAACGAGGCGAACGGTGAGGACAACAACGACGGCGAGAGCCACAACCGCTCGTGGAACTGCGGTGTCGAAGGCGAAACCGACGATCCCGAGATCCTCGCGCTGCGTGCCCAGCAGAGCCGCAACATGATCGCCACCCTGCTGCTGTCGCAGGGTGTGCCGATGATCAGTCACGGTGACGAACTGGGACGGACGCAGGGCGGCAACAACAACGCGTACTGCCAGGACAGCGAGCTGGCCTGGGTCGATTGGGAAAACGTCGACGAGGACCTCATCGATTTCACCCGTCGTGTCGCCGAGTTGCGGTCGAACCACCCGGTGTTCCGTCGCCGACGCTTCTTCGAGGGCCGGCCGATGCAACGATCGGCCGACAAGCTGCCCGACATCGCCTGGCTACGACCCGACGGCAGCGAGATGACCGAGGATGACTGGAACGCCGATTTCGGTCGTGCGGTCGGATTGTTCCTCAACGGCAGCGCCATCCCCGAGGTCGACGATTTCGGCGACCGCATCATCGATGCCTCGTTCATGGTGTTCCTGAGCGCTCACTACGAACCCATCGAGTTCCCGCTCGACACCAAGTACGGCGAGCAGTGGGAGGTGGTGCTCGACACCACCGTCGCGGGCGACGAAGCCGAGAAGCCATTGACGGCGCCGACCACGGTCACCGTCGGTGCGCGGGCGTTCCTGGTGCTGCGCCGCATCGAACCCGAAGACGACTGACCCCGTCGGCCGGGCCCTCTCGGCGGAGTCGGGCGGCTGCTACCAGGTGATCTTCTTGTGGCAGTCGCCTTGAGTTCCGGCCGGATCCACCTGAATGGTGGCGTGGTCGAGGCCATGACGTTCGAGCACTTCCCTGGCGGCGGCGAGCACCGCGGCGTTGTCGGCCGTGGCGGTCACATGCACCGTTGCCACGTCCATGCCGGTGGTCAGCGTCCAGACGTGCAGGTCGTGCACCTCGGTCACACCCGCCAGGTCGCTGAGTTCGCGCTGGATCCTGTCCACGTCAACGTGGACCGGGGCCTGCTGCGCCAGGATCCGAAGTGCGTCGACGGCAAGGCGGATGGCGCGCGGGGCGACCCACAGCGCAATCAGTACTGCCACCACCAGGTCCGCGTACGGCCAACTGGTAGTCATCGTCACCACGCCTGCCACCAGCACGCCGATCGACCCGACGGCGTCGGCGAGCACTTCCATGTACGCGCCGCGCACCGCGATGCTTCCCTTGGCGTCCGCGCGTAGCAGCAGCATCACCGCCAGATTGGCCGCGAGGCCGATGAGCGCCACCACCACCAGGGTCCCGCCCGGTACGTGGGGATCGGTACCGATGCGCTCGATGGCCTCGTAGAGGACAAATACGGCCACGCCGATGAGCAGCACGGCGTTGGCCACAGCGGTGAAAACCTCGGCGCGGTGCCAGCCGAAGGTCTTGACCCCGCTCGAACTCCCGTGCCGGGCGAGCAGCAAAGCGCCCAGTCCCATCACCATGGCCACCACATCGGTGAGCATGTGGCCCGCATCGGCGATCAGAGCCAGCGAGTTGACGGCGATGCCGACGGTCAGTTCGACCGCGAAGAACACGGAGATGATGACTGCCCCGGCCACCATCGGCCAAAGTCGCCGCTGGGTTCCGTCGTCAGCGGCGCCGTGCCCGGCGTGACCGTGGCTGTGCGTGTGGCCCATCGTGTCCCTTCGCGGTCAGTGGACCCCAAATATATGCATGACTACGCATGCGTCGCAACTGTCAGCGCAGCGTGGCGATCGCCGAGACGCGGGAAAGTCCGCACACCATCAGCAGATCAACGATTGTGGAACGAATCTGCGCCAAGATCACCGTCTCCGACAGCGCGCTGCCCTCGACCAGTTCTGGCTTCGAGCGACGGGCGATGCTGCGCAAGACCCTGGCCGCAGACGCCGGGTCGGGCTGCTGGCCGGGGTCGGCCAGGATCATGTCGTTGACCACCTCGAATGCGTGCGCGAGGCTGACGATGAGTTCGACGATCTCGGGCTTGATCGGCTCGTTCTTGTCCATCGCGCTCGCCGCCCGACGTGCCAGCACCCGAACGTTTCGCACCGCATTGTCGATCGGATCGGCGACGGCGGTGATGCGTTCGAGGCGCGACCGACTGTTCCAGTACAGCGGGGAGATGACACTGATCTCACGCCCACCAGAGATGTCCGACCGCATCGCATCGATCTCCGGCTGGGTTCCGCGCGCTTCTTCGAGCGCTTCGAGCAGCAGGTCGCGGTCCATCCGGCGCAGCCCCTCGGCCACATCTGCGAGCACATCGGACACCGTGGTGAGCACCCCGGCGGCGTCGCGGCGGGCCCGCAGCACCGGATGGGTGGGAACCACCGCAACCACCACGATCGCCACCACACCGCCGATGAAGGCGTCGATGACGCGGTGGAACCCGTCGGCTCCTCCTGGCGGCAAGAGCGTTGCCACCAACACGGCCGAACTCGCGGCCTGAATCGGCACCAGCGGACCCCGATCGAGCACGATGGCCACCACCATCGCGATGGCGACGACCACCATGATCTGCCAGGTGCCCGATCCGATCGCCGCGATGATCAGGTCGCCGACGGCCACGCCGACGGTCACGCCGATCGCCACCTCGAGGGCGCGGCGCCACCGCTGCCCGAGTGACAGACCCAACGAGATGACCGCGGCGATGGGAGCGAAGAACGGTCGCTCGTGGGCGAACACCTCGGTGGCGAGGTACCAGGCGAGGCCGGCCGCCAAGGAACACTGGAGGATCGGCAGGATCGCCACGCGCAGCCGATGCAGAGGGGCGCGGACGCGGGCCGGCAACCGTTCGCGGGCGAACACCGCGCGAACGGTCAGCAGACGGCCGTCCGAGCCGCCGGTGTCAGGCGAGTCCGAGCTCGCCGGCGGCTGCCGGGTCACTTTCGTTCAGCAGATCGAGGCAGCGCCGGTATTCGTCTTCCTCACCGATGGTCTGCGCCGCCCGGGCGAGCACGGCGACGCAACGCAGGAACCCGCGGTTGGGCTCGTGGCTCCACGGCACGGGGCCGAACCCTTTCCAGCCATGCCGGCGCAGCTGGTCGAGCCCGCGGTGGTAGCCGGTACGTGCGTAGGCGTAGGCGGTGATGGTCGCGCCTTCGTTCATGGCGGCTTCGGCCAGGTAGGCCCAGGCGATCGAGGCGGTCGGGTGCTGGGCGGCGACCGCAGCCGGGTCGGAACCGTTCAACAGGTCCGATTCGGCTTCGTCGTCTCCGGTCAAGAGGGTGGGCTGAGGGCCGAGAAGATCTCCGAACGACGTCATCGGACCATTGTCGCAGCTCTCGATCGGGTGCGGGCGACCCCTCCGGCCGCCCGTTCATTCGATAGGGTGGGCGCGACGCTGCGCGGGGGTGACTGTCCGAAGGTCGGCCAGGTTCCCGTGCACTGTGAACAGTGTCGGTCGAGGAACAGGGCTGGGTGGATGTCACATCCTGACGATGAAGGCAATTCTGTAGTACGGAGGGCCTTTTCGGCAGTTCGTAAGCTTCGCGAAGCAAGATCGGGTAGCGGGGCCGAAGCAACACGACGTCCCGGTGCATCCACAACATCTCCTGCAGGGCAGGAAAAACAGGGGGGTCTGTTGCCGCAGGGAAAGTCCGATGGCGAATCGCCGCAGGGGGCCGCGAACGATTCGGCCGACAGTCCGGTGACCGACACGGCGAGCGCGACCCCGGAGTCGGCATCGGGCACCGGCGCCGCTCCCGCCGAGCGCCCGACGTCCCCTGCCGAGTCCCCTGTCGAGCCGGACGCTGATACCGCGGTGGACAACCGAGCCGACGCCGCAGACGAAGACTCCCCTGCCACCCCGGACACCGCCGCGACGGCAAGCCAGGATCCGGTGGTCGACGCCGTGGTCAACGAAGCTCCGGCTGCCGAGCGCTCCGAGAACTCCGACCCGGCCGTCGAAACGGCAGAGGCCGAGGACGACGTCGAAGTCCCGCTCTCCGCGGAGAATGAGGCCGCCGCATCGCACGAGCCCACCGATACGTCCGGTGACGACGAGCAGCCTGCCGATGCGAAGGACAACAGCGCACCTGTGGCCGATCCGCACACCGATGAGCCGGTTGCCGATCAGACAGCCGACAGTCAGACTGTCGAATCTTCCGTTGAACCGGAGGCGGCGCAGGATGCTCCCGAAGAGGCGCCTGCACAGACGACGTCTGATCGCGCCGAAGCCGAAGCCGAGGCCGTGCCGGAAGACGAGCAGGCCGTTGCAGACGAGAAGGCCGCGGCGGACGAGAAGGCCCCGCGTCAGGACACTGCCGGGGAACAGCCCGGCGGCGACCCCGCCCCGGCGCCCAGCGAGGCCGTGACCGCCCAATTTGCCGCTGTCCCGGCGGTATCCACGTCGAAATCCTCGGCATCACAATCCGACTCGACGTCGAAGGACGAGCCCGTCGGATCACCCGCCGACGAGAACGAGACGGAGGTGATGGCGGCCGCTGCGGCCCCTGCCGTCGCCACCGACCAACCGACGGAGCGGATCAGCACCACAAAGGCGGCACCGACGACGTCGTCGACCGATTCGAACACCAGGTCAATGTCGAATCCAGGATCGCCGTCGAATACAGGGTCGCCGGCCGCGCAGGTGCCCGACTGGAAAGCGGAACCGGCTGCCCCGCAGTACATTCCGCCTGCAGGCGGCGCCCAGCAGAATCGAACCGCCGGCGGACCCAAGAAGTCGCGTAAAGGTCTGTGGTTCGCTCTCGCCGCACTGGTCCTGATCGCAGCTGTGGTCGCGGCGGTCATCGCCGTTGTCGCCTCCGGAGACGAAACCAGCGAGGTCCCCGCCGACGTCGCGGCCGCGCGGGCGCTCGAGTACACCACCGCGCTACGCGACGGCGACATCATCACTCTCCGACAGATCACGTGCGGCGAAGCGCAGCAACGCTTTACGAGCATGTCCGACCAGGAGTTCGCCGAGGATCACCGGATCCAAGAGGAGAACAACGAACTGGTCGGCGTCGACGGTGTCAAGGCGTCCAAGATCGTCAACGACGGCAATGGAGCCGTCGTAGAGGTGATCGCCTACAAGACGCTCACCCCTGACGAGAAGCTCGACGTGGCACTCACACTGAGCAAGATCGACGGGGAGTGGAAGGTCTGCAAAGCCTGATCGGACTGTGACAACCGCGCCTTCGCGGTCGTTCGGGCGTTAGGCTTGGTCGGTGCCCTCAC
Organism: Williamsia sp. D3; assembly: GCF_000506245.1. NCBI lineage: Bacteria > Bacillati > Actinomycetota > Actinomycetes > Mycobacteriales > Nocardiaceae > Williamsia > Williamsia sp. D3. Next base: position 20,990 of record NZ_AYTE01000007.1, read on the forward strand.
CGCAGGACCGGCCATCACCACCTCCCCATCACCGTGTAATCGACGCGGCGACCATCCCATTGCGTTCGCAGCGACCCCCGGGCCCCGTTCGACGTAGCGGGTTCGAGGCGCCGCCTCGACCGAGCGACACCGCGGGCCGACCACCGCAGCCCCCTGGCCGTCCATGGCAGCCGCCGGCGCCACATGGCGTCCACGCGCCGGCGGACGTTCCTTTCCGGGACCGTCCTCAGATGAAGGTGGAGCAACAACAAGCCGCTCCGAGGCCCGTGATCGTCGCCCCGGCCCGGATGACAACAACGCAGCGACCGCACCGCCGGGTGGATACCTCGGTCTTGTGTGCGGCCGCTGCGTTGTTACTGCTCGGAGTGGCGGTCCTGGTGGGTATCGCGCTCTGACCCACCGGGACCGCTTACCCGGTTTTCGTCTCGGCTGTCAGGCGCTGATGGACTTGCCGACCGACTTGAGGTCGGTGCAGGCCTCCACCACACGCTCGCTCATCGACGTCTCTGCCTTCTTCATGTAGCTGCGCGGGTCGTAGAACTTCTTGTTGCCCACGTCGCCGTCCACCTTGAGGACGCCGTCGTAGTTCGAGAACATGTGGCCGACGATCGGACGGGTGAAGGCGTACTGGGTGTCGGTGTCGACGTTCATCTTGATCACGCCGTAGCTCAGGCTTCCTCGATCTCGCTCTTGAGCGAGCCCGAGCCGCCGTGGAACACGAAGTCGAAAGGCTTGGATCCCTCGGCCAGACCCAACTTCTTGACGGCCACGTCCTGGCCGGTCTTGAGCACCTCGGGGCGCAGCTTGACGTTGCCCGGCTTGTAGACGCCGTGCACGTTCCCGAAGGTAGCGGCCAGCAGGTAGCGACTTCCGGAGTCGCCCGCACCGAGTGCCTCGATGGTGGCCTCGAAGTCTTCGGCGGTGGTGAAGAGTTTGTCGTTGATCTCGTTCTCCACGCCGTCTTCCTCGCCGCCGACAACACCGATCTCGACCTCGAGGATGATCTTCGCGGACGCGGCCTTGGCCAGCAGATCCTTGGCGATCTCCAGGTTCTCGTCCAGCGGCACGGCGCTGCCGTCCCACATGTGCGACTGGAACAGCGGGTTCTGGCCTGCGTCGACGCGCTCCTGGGAGATGGCGAGCAGCGGACGCACGTAGGTGTCCAGCTTGTCCTTGGGGCAGTGGTCGGTGTGCAGGGCCACCGTGATGCCGTACTTGGCGGCCACCACGTGCGCGAACTCGGCCAGCGCCACCGCACCGGTGACCATGTCCTTCACACCGAGACCCGAACCGAACTCGGCGCCACCGGTGGAGAACTGGATGATGCCGTCGCTGCCCGCCTCCGCGAATCCTTTGAGGGCTGCGTTGATGGTCTCCGACGAGGTGCAGTTGATCGCGGGGAAGGCGAAACCGCCCTCTTTCGCCGCGTTGAGCATCTGTGCGTATTGTTCGGGCGTTGCGATGGGCATGTGGCCTCCAGCGAGGTTCGGTGATCTTCGCTGACCAGTATTGCAAGGACCGTCTGCGCCGGTGAGCACCCTCCCGCCGTACGGCACAGCGCCGCCTGGCGGGACCGGCCGGCAACAACCGGTACCCTTGGGTCCCGTGATGGAGACTGTCCTTGCCCAAACGACCGATGTGGCGTTGATGCCTGGGTTCTTGGACCCGATCAATCTCCTCAATTCCTTCGGGACCTGGATGCTCGGTGGGCTGCTGCTCATCGTGTTCATCGAGTCGGGTCTGCTGTTCCCGCTGCTGCCCGGCGACTCCCTGTTGTTCACAGCCGGATTGATCGTGGCCGCCAAGTCGAGCGAGATCGAGCCGTTCGCGCCGCTGTGGGTGTTGCTGCTCACCATCCCGATCGCCGCTTTCCTCGGCGATCAGGTCGGCTATTTCCTAGGCAACCGGTTCGGATATTCGCTGTTCAAGCCCGATGCGCGGGTCTTGAAGAAGAAGTACATCGATGAGGCGCACGAGTTCTTCGAAAAGCACGGGCCCATCACCATCTTCCTGGCGCGATTCGTTCCGATCGTCCGTACCTATGCGCCGCTCGTCGCCGGTGCAGCCCGGATGAAGTACTCGACGTTCCTCGCCTACAACATCGTCGGAGCCATCGCCTGGGGTGCGGGCGTCACCCTGCTCGGGTACTTCCTCGGCCAGATCGAGTTCATCCAGAAGAACATCGACATCATCTTCCTGATCATCGTGTTCGTCTCGGTCCTCCCGATCATCACCGAGCTGTACAAGCGCTGGCGCGGCCGCGATTCTCAGAACTCAGCCGATGCTGTGGCAGATCCCACCAGCGCACCTTCCGATACCCCGAGCTGACCCCGCCCCGCCGCTCCGGACACCCAAACGCAGGCTTTGTGTCTCCTTGCAGGCACTGCAGCGCCTGCATCTGGTGACAAACCCTGCCTGTGGTGGATCAGATGACCCCGCCCGTACGAAGGCCGTCGCGCAGTAGGGCCCGGAACCGTCTCCGGTCCTGAAGCATCTTCCAGTCCCAGCGGATCACGACGAAGCCGTGACGAAGCAAACGGTTGTGGCGATCGCGTTCGGCGTGCCACGACGCGTCGGCTTCCTGGCCGTCAGCTGTGTACTTGCCTCGCCCATCGAACTCGCCGATGACCTTCCCGTCCCAGTCGAAGTCGCTGCGGGCAAGGAAGATCCCGCCCGGCGAGAAGAACTCGTGCTGCAGCCGCGGTAGTGGGATGTCACCAATCTCGATCATTCGCGCCCGGCTCAGGGACTCTCCGGCAGTCTCGGCTTTCTCGTCGGCATGGCCGAGTGCGTTACGAAAGTTGGCGATACCTCTGCTCCCGGCGAGTCGAGCCGCCAGACCTTCCAGCTGGGCTCGCGGTACCCCGCGACGAAGTCCGCAGTCCACCACCGTCAGCGCACCGGCAAAGTCGGAAGCGCAGGCCACGTCCGCGACCGTTCGCGCCATCGACGTGACCCGGAACGAACCCACCTCGACGATGTCCTCGTCGAGTAGCTGTCCGCGGTGCAGGTATACAGATTTTCCGCGTTCAGCACCCCGGTCCACGATGAAGTGGACCTGTCCATAGTCGCGGCCGAGCGTGTCCACCTCGTGCAGGACGGCGGCAGATTGATGACTCAGCACTCTCCGGCCCCTGGTCCGCCCGGCCACAGCCACGACACGCCGCAGGTAGGTTTGCTCAGGCGTGAGGTCCGGCTGGGGTTCGCAGTAAGCGCCTCGGACCACACGCTCGAGTTCGCCGCGGCTCGTCGCCCGTCGCAGCGCGTGATCTGTGCTCGCGCCCGTACCAATCTGCACGGACCGCAGGATCAGGTTCACGTCGTCGATGCTCTCCACACCGCAATGGTCAGACATCGTTCCGTACCTGCTGAGCCCATCACCCAACCGCGGACTGATGCTGTGGATGACTGTTCCACTGTGGAGAACTCGACCTGTCCACGCGTACGCAGGATTTCCGGCAGAACGCAGGCACTGCAACACCGGCAAACGAACACAAAGACTGCAGATTGGAAGAAGTCGACTACCAGGCCTGATCCAGGTCGGCATGTTGCCTGATCCAGGCATGCATGGCGATACCGGCAGCGACACCGGCGTTGATCGAACGGGTGGAACCGAATTGGGCGATGGAGACGGTGAGGTCGGCGTGGGCCTGGGCGTCGGCGCTCACCCCGGGTCCCTCCTGACCGAACAGCAGAACACATTCTCGTGGGAGGTCCGCGGTCTCGAGCGGCACCGACCCCGGGGTGTTGTCCACGGCCACCACGGCAAGCGACCGCGAACGAGCCCATTCCATCAGGGCACTCACCGAATCATGATGCAGCACATGCTGATAACGGTCGGTGACCATGGCGCCGCGACGGTTCCAGCGTTTGCGCCCGACAATGTGGACCGCGGCCGCCGTGAATGCGTTGGCAGTCCGCACCACGGTGCCGATGTTGCCGTCGTGCCCGAAGTTCTCGATGGCCACGTGGAAGGGGTGGCGGCGCGCGTCGAGGTCGTCGATGATGGCCTCGCGCGTCCAATACCGGTACGCATCAACAACATTGCGCCGGTCACCGTCGGCCAGAAGCGTCGGGTCGTACCGTGGATCGGTCGGCGGCTCGGTGCCGTATTCCTCGGACCAGGGGCCCTTGCCGACCACCGGTTCGCCCCACTCGGTGGGCCCAGGCTCAGCGGTGGACTCGTCCTGGCTCACTCAGGCCAGGCCGATGTCGCTCAACCCGAGCAGCGAGCGGTATTCCACACCTTCGGCCGCGATGACCGCGTCGGCTCCGGTGGCCCGGTCCACCACTGTCGCCACCCCGACAACGGTGGCGCCGGCGTCGCGGAGGGCGCGCACCGCGGTGAGTGGTGAATTGCCGGTGGTGGTGGTGTCCTCGACCACGAGGACGCGCTTGCCCACGATGTCGGGCCCTTCGATCTGCCGTTGCATCCCATGGGCTTTCGCGGCTTTGCGCACTACAAACGAGTTGATCGGCCGGCCGGGGGCGTGCATGATCGCGGTGGCCACCGGGTCGGCGCCGAGGGTGAGTCCGCCGGCCGCTTCGAAGTCCCAGTCGGCGGTCAGTTCCCGCAACAACATCCCGATCAGCGCGGAGGCCTCGTGGTGCAAGGTCGCTCGCCGGAGGTCGACGTAGTAGTCGGCCTCGGCGCCCGACGACAACGTGACCTTGCCGTGGACCACGGCGATTTCCTTGACGAGTTCGGCCAACCGCTCACGCGCCACCGGCGTCGCGTCGGCGCCATCACGATCGGTCACGGTCACTGTGGTCCTCCGGGTCGGGGGCTCCCCGGCGGACCGGGCTGGCGCGGTATCGGTCCTGACGTGCGTACGGGCGGAACAGGTCCGCGGGGGAGCGGCCCGGCGCTTCGGGTCATCGGACCTGATCCCTCATTGCGACGGATCGGGCCGGCCTCGCGGGCGTGGGCCCCCGATTCGGTCCGCGGCCCCGGATTGCGCTGCGGTCGTGGCAGATCCTCGCGGCGGATGTTCTCGGTACGGGGGTCGGCCAGGCCGCGACGCGCGCGCCCGGTGGGACTCGACGGGTCCCGCGGGTCCGGCGCGCTCTGCGGATCGACGACGGGCGGCAGCACCCGGAGCAGGTCGGTGAAGCGGCGAACGGTCTCCAGAGCGACATCGAGGCGTTCGGGGTCGTTGGTGATCGGCATCGAACCGAGCGACCACGCCCCCTCGTTCCAGAGGATCTGGATGTAGTCGGGAGCGTTGGTGGCCAGGGCGACCATGCGGCGATCGCACACGCGGCGGGCGACATCGAGGTGACTGGAGAACATCACCCTCTTACCCATCGCGCCGAGCAGTTCGACATCGTCCTCGGCCGGCGCGAGAGTCTTCTCGTGCCGCAGATCGATCGTCACGTTCGATTCGGTGGTCCGGCGGATTGCCACGATGGTGGCGGTTTCGGCAAGGTCGAAGACGACGGTCTCTTCGCCGTAGTAGCTGCCGTAGGCCAGATCCTGGACCTCGATGTGGTCGGGCACATCCATCGCCGCCCGTCCGAACTCCGATTTCAGGGCCGGATCGGAGTCGCGGTATTTGAACCCGTGCTGATCGCCCCACACCGCTCGTTCACGGCGCACCCCGGTCGTCCGCTTGCGGTCGAGCCACAGCAGAGCCAGGGCGCCGGCCAGCGCGAGGGCGGCGATCAGGAAGTAGACGGCAGTCATCACCGGTCAGCTTACCGTGGGGCGTCCGATTCGATACGCAGGCGAGGTTGCCGAGACCCGCACTCGCCCAGCGGGCCCCGCGAGGGCCTCAGTTCTCGGGGATCGAACCGGAGACCCGGCCGTCCACGATGAGGTCGGCGATCATCGTGCCGTCGACCTTCACCACCCGGACGACAACCAGGTCACCGACGTCGAGAACACTGAGCGAGCTGCCCTCGGTGGACTGCACGTGGGTGTCCGGACTGAGGATGAAGTGCTGTTTGCGGCCGTCGGCGGTGTGGACGTCGAGGGAGTCGGAGCTGATCTTGTCGATGGTGCAGAGCACCACCTTCGACCGTTCGGTGCTGAGGGCCTCGGGAATCTCTTCGGTTGTGGTCTCGCCCGAGAGCACTCCGGCCTGACTCGGCGGTTCGCTCGGGGTGACGTACTTGATCTGTGTCGACGCCTGGCCCTGATCGCTGCGCTCGGCTCCGAGATGGATGCAGTAACCCAGGGCCACGCCCGCAACCGCCAGGCCGGCGATGCACAACAGCGTCACGACCCTTGTCGAACGCGGCGCGGAATCAGTCACGTGTCCGAACATAGAAGCCGAGTCTGAGATCCGTCTGTGAATAGCGACAGCGGGGCCTGACTTGTCACCTCTGTCAGGAGCTTTCGCGTGCCCTGACGTAGCCGGCCTGCTTGTCGACCACGTTGATCAGCGGTTCGCCGGCGATGTAGTGCTGCAGGTTCTGCAGGAACTGACCGGCCAGTTCATCGCCCCACCCGACCACATCCCCGCTCATGTGCGCCGAGATGTGCACGTTCTCCATCTCCCACAGCGGGTTCTCGGCGGGCAGCGGCTCGGTCTCGAACACGTCTAGCGAGGCGGCTCCGATCGATCCCGTCCGCAACGCGTCGACGAGCGCCGTCTCGTCGACCAACTCCCCTCTGCCCACGTTGACCAGGTGCGCGGTCGGTTTCATCGAGGCCAGTACCGCGGCGTCGATCATGCGGGCGGTCTGGGCGGTGAGCGGTGCGATGGCGACCACCACGTCGAAGTCGCCGGCGTAGGAAGTCAGGTCTGCGGTGGCCCGCACCACACCGAAGTCCGGGTCGTGCGCACGTTCGGTGCGACCCGCACCGCTCACCTGCAGGCCGGCTGCCCGTAGAAGGCGGGCGGTGGCGCGTCCGATCCCGCCGGTCCCGATGACGAGTACCGAACGTCCGGCAGTCCGGGTGGTGTCGCGGCGGATCCACCGCTTTTCCCGCTGGAGGGTTTTCGACAGATGCAGCTGCTTGTCCTCGGCGAGGATCGAGCCGAGGACGAACTCGGCGATGGGCCCGTCGAAGACCCCGTGGGCGTTGGTGATGGTCACGTCCGACCGGCGCACGTCATCGAACAGCATTGCGTCGACGCCTGCTGCACAGACATGTACCCACCGGAGGTCATCTGCGGCCGACCAGTTGTCCCGCAAGGCCGCGGAGAAGAAGTCCCACAACAGCAGAACGTCCGCACCGTCGAGCGCCGCACCCAGATCTGCGGTGGTGCATTCACGCACGGTTGCGATGTTGCGGATCTGCTCCAGGTTGCTGGGCGGGGCAAGTCCTTCGCGACCCAGGAGCGCGACCACCGGTGGTGTGTTCGGCGTTGCCATGGGCCCAGATTAGGGCAGCCCGCCAGAGTGGCCGTCGGCGACTGTCCAATTGTTGACAATCCATCAATCTGCCGTCACCGTGTACCCATGAGCCGCGCCACCCTCAGCCCTGCCCTCAAACAAGCCACACCGGTTGTCGTCGATCACGCGAAGGGGTCGTGGATCCACGGCACGGACGGCCTCGACTACCTCGACTTCACCACTGGCATCGGCGTCACCAGCACCGGGCACTGCCACCCGAAAGTGGTTGCCGCAGCCCAGGAACAATGCTGCAAGATCATTCACGCGCAGTACACCACCGTGATGCACAAGCCGCTGCTCGAGTTGACCGACAAACTCGGTGATCATCTGCCCACCGGGCTCGACTCGGTGTTCTACGCCAACTCCGGATCCGAGGCCGTGGAGGCCGCCGTCCGGCTGGCGCGGATGGCCACAGCACGACCGAACATCGTTGTCTTCCAAGGCGGTTTCCATGGCCGCACCGTCGCCGCCGCCACCCTGACCACCGCCGGAACCCGTTTCTCGGCAGGCTTCTCCCCCTTGATGGGCGGCGTGCACATGGCGCCCTTTCCGTACGCCTACCGGTACGGCTGGGACGAGCAGACAGCAGTCGACTTCGCTCTCCGGGAACTCGACTACCTGTTCGCCTCACGCGTCGCTCCCAATGACACCGCTGCCTTCCTCATCGAACCGGTGCTGGGTGACGGCGGATACCTGCCCACGCCACCGGCGTTTCTCGAGGGACTCCGCGAACGCGCCGACCGATACGGCATCGTCCTCATCCTCGACGAGGTCCAGGCAGGCGTCGGGCGCACCGGCAGATTCTGGGGACACCAGCACACCGACGGCCTGATTCCCGACATCCTCATCACAGCCAAGGGCATCGCCTCCGGGTTCCCGATCTCGCTATCGCCGCACCCCGCGACCTGATGGCGAAGGCGTGGCCGGGTTCCCAGGGCGGCACCTATGGCGGCAATGCGGTCGCCGCGGCCGCGGGCGTCGCGACACTCGAGGTGATCGCCGAGGAGAACCTCGTCGACAACGCGCGCATCCGGGGCGACCAGATGCTCCGCGGACTGGCCGAGCTGGCTCCGAAGTTCCCGCAGATCGGCAACGTCCGCGGGATCGGCCTGATGGCCGGCATCGAATTCGTCGACGATGCGGGCACGCCCGACAGTGTCTCGGCAGCCGCCGTGCAGCAGGCGTGCATACCCGAGAAGCTGCTGACGCTGACGTGTGGACCGATGGGCAACGTTGTCCGCCTCATCCCCGCACTGGTGATCTCAGAAGACGAAATGGCCACGGGTCTGAACAGATTCGAGGCCGCCTTGACCGCGGCACTGGGATAGCGGGGGTGATGGACCCCGAACTGTCCGGCTCCCGTGTCGCCACTGATCTACAAGCGCTCGGGCTGAGCGCCGACGCCTCGTCTCGCCGTCTCACCGAATACTCCTACGACGCCTCGAACTACCGACTCAAGCCCCTCACGGTGGTCTTCCCTCGGGACGATCGCGAGGTGGCTGCGGTGGCCGCCTACTGCCACCGGCATCACCTCACGCTCACCGCCCGCGGTGGCGGAACGGGCATGGGCGGCAACGCGATCGGGACCGGCGTGGTGCTGGACTTCTCCCGGCACATGAACAGGCTCATCTCCGTCGATCCGCACGGCAGGACCGCGGTGGCGCAGGCCGGCATGGTGCTCACCACGCTGCAGCAGCAAGTCGCGGCCCAGACCGACGGTGAACTGACCTTTGCGCCGGACCCCTCGAGCCAGTCCCGGGCCACCCTCGGCGGGGCCATCGGCAACGACGCCTGCGGCAACCACTCGGTGCGCCACGGGCGCACCACCGACCACGTCGAGGCATTGAACCTGGTCACGGCCGATGGACTGCGCCTCACCGCATTCCGAGACGGGTTGAGCGCAACCGACCCCTCCGACACCGAAGCGGTGGCCCGGGCAGCTCAACTGAGTGCGGCGATGCGCGAGCTGACGGTGGCGAACATGGCCATACTGCGAACCGAGATGGACCGGATCCCACGCCAGGTGTCCGGCTACCACCTCGGTAAGTTGCTGCCCGAAAACGGTTTTGACGTGGCCCGCGCCCTGGTCGGCACCGAAGGTACCTGTGCGATCGTGGTCTCGGCCACCGTTCGTCTCGTGCCCGCGCCCACCAGCGCGCTGCTGCTCTGTCTCGGCTACCGCAACGTGGTGGACGCCGCCCGCGACGTACCGACCCTGCTCGAGTTCAAGCCCTCGGCCATCGAAGGTATCGACGAGCGCATCGTCGAGACGATGCAAGCGCGTCGAGGCGACGACTCCGTGGTGGGCCTGCCACAGGGAAATGCCTGGCTGTACGTGGATCTCGACGAAGAGAGCAGCTCGAACGTGCCGCAGGCGGCGCAGGACCTTCTCGACAAGCTGTATACAAACGGGCGACTGGTGGACGGCCGGACCGTGCCCGACCGCCGGCATCGGGTCTCGCTGTGGCGTATCCGGGAGGACGGCGCCGGATTGTCGTCGCGGCTGGTGGCACCGCAGCAGGTGAACCCCGAGGACGGTGGCGACGGCGGCAGCTACGAATCCTGGCCCGGCTGGGAGGACTCGGCCGTTGCCCCCGAAAGGCTGGCCGACTATCTGGAAGGGTTCACCGCACTGCTCGACCATCACGGGCTGACCGGTGTCATGTACGGACACTTCGGCGCCGGTTGCATGCATGTCCGAATCACCTTCGACCTCCGCAGTGCGCAAGGCCGAGCGGTGATGAGGAAGTTCTGTCATGATGCCGCCGAACTCGTTGTGCGTCATGGTGGTTCGCTGTCGGGTGAACACGGCGATGGCCGGGCCCGCTCGGAGCTGTTGCCCCTGATGTACTCGCCTCGGATGATCGAGACCTTCGGCGCCTTCAAGCGGATCTGGGATCCGGCAGGCATCCTCAACCCCGGCAGCATCGTCGATCCGGACCCCATCGATGCGAATCTTGTGCTCGCCGATGTGCCCAGCCGCGTATGGCGCACCAGTTTTGATCTCGGCACGCCCGGGACCCGGGACGATGGGCAGCCGGGCCTCGACCCCTTTGTGCACGCCGTCCAGGGGTGTATCGGTGTCGGCCGTTGCCGATCGGATTCCGGTGGCGTCATGTGCCCCAGCTATCGCGCCACCCGCGACGAGAAGGACTCCACGCGCGGCCGCGCCCGCGTCCTGCAGGAGATGGTTCGCACCGCACCCGACATCGAATCAGGCTGGCGCGACGAGGATTCTCGCGAAGCCCTCGACCTGTGCCTGTCATGCAAGGCGTGTTCGACCGATTGCCCGGTGGGCGTCGACATGGCGACGTACAAGTCCGAGTTCTTCTCCAACTACTACCGGCGGCGCCTGCGCCCACTGTCGCACTATTCGCTCGGCTGGATGCCTGCCTGGCTCGGCGCCGCCAAGGCTCTGGCCCCCGTCATCAACAGGATGCTGGCGGGCCGCCTCGCCGGCCCCGCATCCCGGGCCGGCGGGCTTGATCCGCGACGCACCATGCCCGCTTTCGCCACCCGCAAACAGGTGCACACCGCGATGGCCGGTCTACGCACCGACCCGACGTCCGACGTGGTGCTGTTCGTCGACTCGTTCACCAAGGCGTTCCGGCCACACGTCGCCGGTGCCGCGGCGCGGGTCCTGGAATCGGGAGGCCAGACCGTGAGCTGTTCAGCCGACCAATGTTGCGCGCTCACCTGGATCTCCACCGGGCAACTCGATCACGCGCGAAAGGTGCTGACCCGTACCGCCGCTGCTCTCGACGACGGCACTGACCGGCCGATCGTGGTGCCCGAACCGAGCTGCGCTGCCGCACTGCGCAAGGACCTCCCGGAGTTGGTGCACAGCGAGGTCGCCCGCCGGGTGGCTTCACGGGTCCGGAGTTTCGCCGACGAGGTGGGCCATCTACTCGACGACGGATGGGAACCACCCGTGCCGTTGCCCGCGGACGTCGTCGTGCAGACCCACTGCCACGAGTACTCGGCGTTCGGGCCAACCGTGCAGCAATCGGTTCTGCGCAGACTCGGGGCGACCAAGGTCGAGCAGGCCGACGGATGTTGCGGTGTGGCAGGCAATTTCGGCTTCGAGAAAGGTCACTACGACGTCAGTATGGGCGTGGCCGAACAGGCGCTCGCCCCAGCGCTGCGTGCCCGGGACCGATCCACACCGGTCCTCACCGACGGATTCAGTTGTGCGATGGCCGTTTCGCACCTCTCTGCCACCGACGACACCGTGCCGGCCGTCGAGTCGGTCCACCTGGCCGAATTACTCGACCCGGCCACTTCAACCGAGACCACCGAGGAGGTTCGACCATGACGACATCCACCGTCACACCCGCCGCCCAGAACGCCGAACGGCGTGCCCGGGCAGCCGAGCTGATCGCTTCACTGCCCACCGGCCTGTACATCGGCGGCGAATGGGGCCCAGCAGCGGACGGCGCCACCTTCGCGGTCGAGAACCCCGCCACCGGTGAGGTCATCGCTCACGTCGCCAAGGGTGCACAGGCCGATGCCGCTGCGGCCATCGAGTCGGCCGCGGCCACCCAGAAGAGCTGGGCAGCAACACCGCCCCGCACACGCAGCGACATCCTCCGCCGGGCATACGAGTTGATCCTGGAACGGCAGGAGGATCTGGCGCTGATCATGACCACCGAGATGGGCAAGCCTCTGGCCGAGGCGCGAGGTGAAGTGGCCTATGGCGCAGAGTTCTTCCGATGGTTCTCCGAAGAGGCAGTCCGGATCGACGGTGGACACACCACCACCGGCGACGGTGCAAACCGCATCCTGGTGACGAAGGAGCCGGTGGGACCGTGCATCCTCATCACCCCGTGGAACTTCCCACTGGCGATGGGCACCCGCAAGATCGGGCCCGCGATCGCGGCCGGCTGCACCATGGTGTTCAAGCCTGCCGAACTCACCCCACTCACGACGCTTGCCCTCACCGAGATCCTCACGCTCGCCGGCTTGCCTGCCGGTGTGCTGAACGTGGTCACCACCGACGACCCCGGTTCCGTGGTGGAGACCTGGATGGACAGCGGCCTGGCCCGCAAGGTCAGCTTCACCGGATCCACCCAGGTCGGAAAGTTGCTGCTGGAGCAGGCATCTCGGACCGTGATGCGCACGTCTATGGAACTGGGCGGCAACGCACCGTTTATCGTCTGTCCTGACGCCGATCTCGACAAGGCCGTCGGCGGCGCGATGGTCGCCAAGATGCGCAACATGGGTGAGGCCTGCACGGCGGCCAACCGGATGTTCGTGCATCGCAGCGTGGCCGAAGAGTTCGCCGGGAAGCTGGCCGAACGGATGGGCGCGTTGAACGTCGGCAACGGCGTGGACGAGGGCACCCAGGTGGGGCCGCTCGTCGAGCGCAAGGCCGTCGACAAGGTCCGCACCCTGGTCTCGGACGCCGTCGAACGAGGGGCCACGGTGGTGGTGGGCGGTGAGGAGGGTGCTGATGCCGGCTATTTCTACCAGCCGACGGTGCTCTCGGGAGTCGACCCACAGTCCGAGCTGATGGGTACCGAGATCTTCGGGCCGGTGGCACCGGTCATCCCCTACGACACCGAAGAAGAGGTGATCGAGATGGCCAACAACACTCCGTGGGGTTTGGTCGGCTATCTGTTCACCCAAGACATCGATCGTGGACTGCGGATGTCGTCGGCACTCGAAGTCGGAATGGTGGGTCTGAACACAGGTTTGGTCTCCAACCCTGCAGCACCCTTCGGTGGGGTGAAACAATCCGGATTGGGCCGCGAAGGCGGCCGGGTCGGGATCGAGGAGTTCCTCGAGATCAAATATCTCGCCATACCGAGGACCTGATCAGACCGGCGCAACCGCGAACGTTCACCGAAAGGTGTGAGGACACAGTATGTATCTCGGATCGCAGCTGTTCACCGACGCCGAATACGAGCAGCGGCTGGCGGCTGTCCGCAAGTTGATGGACCGGCAGGGGCTGTCGGCGATCATCGTCACGGACCCGGCAAACATCTTCTATCTCATCGGGTACAACGCGTGGTCCTTCTACACCCCACAGATGTTGTTCGTACCGATGGACGGCGACATGGTGTTCTTCGCGCGCGACATGGACGCTCGCGGTGCGCATCGCACCACCTGGCTGCCCGAAGAGCAGATCGTAGGTTATCCCGAGAGCTACATTCACAGGCCCCACGTGCATCCGTTCGATTGGGTGGCATTCGCCTTGCGGCAACGGCATCTGATCGCGCCGGCGTCGCGAGGTGGCTCCGTCGGCTTGGAGATGGACTCGCACTTCTTCTCCCCCAAGGCGTATCGGGCGCTGTTCAACGCGATCCCGGAGTGGAAGCTGGTGGACTGCTTCGAGCTCGTGAACTGGGTGCGGTCGGTCAAATCGGATGCCGAGGTGCAGCTGATGCGGCAGGCGGGCATGGTGTGCTCGGAGGCGATGCGTGCGGCCATCGACACCATCGACATCGGAGTGCGACAGTGTGATGCGGCAGCGGCGATCTCGCAGGCGCAGATCACCGGCACCGATCAATTCGGCGGGGACTATCCGGCCATCGTGCCGATGATGCCCACGGGCGAAGCAGCCGACACCCCTCACCTCACCTGGCATCAGGGCACTTTCGTCGGTGGCGAGGCAGTGGTGGTCGAGCTGACGGGCGCCCACAACCGGTACCACTGCCCTCTCGCCCGCACCGTGTCACTCGGTCCGGTGAACAAGGATGTCGACTACGTTGCCGGAGCCACCGCAGAGGGCCTCAACAACGTTCTCGACGCCATCGCACCGGGCGTGCCGACCCGGGAGCTCGCCTCCACGTGGAACTGGACCCTGGCCAAGTACGGACTCGAAAAGCCCTCGCGGCTCGGCTATTCGATCGGTATCGGCTACCCACCCGACTGGGGTGAGCGCACCATCAGCATCCGGACCGAGGACGAGACGATCCTCGAGGAGAACATGACATTTCACATCGTCTGTGGAATGTGGATGGACGGCTACGGATTCGAGTTGTCCGAGTCGGTGCGGGTGAGCGCGACCGGGGTCGAGACGTTCACCAGCTTTCCGCGAGACCTGATCCGCAAGTGACCTGATGAGAAGTGAGAGGTGACCGCATGACCGCAACCGATCTGTCCCACTCCAGCCGCACCTTCCCGCTGGCCGGCCGGGCCAAAGATCTGGTCGGGTCGATGATCGACTCGTCGACGTCGCTGCTCGCCGCGCAGAAGCACGACATCGTCCGATTCGCCATGGGTTCACCCGCCGATGAGGCAGTACCCGCCGACGAGTTCCGCGAGATAGCCGGCACCATCCTCGACCACACGTCGTTCACCTACGGCGCTTCCGAGGGCGAGCCGCGTCTGCTCGATCTACTGGTCAAATACCTTGCCGGCACACCTGATCCGGCCTCCGAGGATCGGCTGGTCATCACCACCGGCGGTATGCAGGGACTCGATCTGGCCTGCAAGTTGTTCGTCGACCCCGGCGACCTGGTGATCGTCGAGTCGCCCACGTACACCAACGGAAGCGCCACCGCCCTGTCGTACGGGGCTCAGCTACTCGAGGTGCCGGTGGACGACGAGGGACTCATGGTGGACCAGCTACCGGATCTGGTCGCGCGAACACATCGAACCCCCAAGGCCATCTACACCATCCCCAACTTCCAGAACCCGAGTGGCGTCACCTTGTCACTGGAACGGCGAATCGCGTTGCTGGAGTTGGCCCACAAGTGGGGCGCGGTCATCATCGATGACGATCCGTACGCGCTGCTGCGCTTCTCCGGCGAGGACATCCCCACGTTCCGGACTCTGAGTCCCGATGACCCACTGCTCTTCTCGGTTCGAACGTTCTCGAAGATCCTCGCGCCGGGGTGGCGCGTCGGATGGGTGGACGCCGACCCCGCTCTGCGGCAATTGCTGATCAATGGCAAGCAGGCGATGGACACATGTACCAACGTGCCCAACCAGCACATCGTGGCCGAGTACATCTCGCGTGGTGGGTTGGAGGACCATCTGGTGATGCTGCGCGACCTGTACCGCATTCGACGGGACGCGATGATCGCCTCTCTGCACACACATCTGGGCGATGAGGTTGCCACCACACATCCCGAGGGTGGCTTCTTCCTCTGGGTGACGTTGCAAGGGAAATATGCCGGTATCGACACCCGCGAGCTGTTCGAGATCGCACTGGCCGAAGGTGTTGCGTTCATTCCGGGCCCGGCGTTGTCGCCCGGTGGCCACTACCGAAACGCGCTGCGGCTTTGCTTTGCATCCAGCACACCCGACCGCATCGACGAGGGTGTGAAGCGGCTGCGTACCGCACTGGATCTGGCATTGGCGGCATGACCGAACGGTCCGTTCTCGAGCTGATCGACGAGCCTGAGTTGGTGGCACTGACCTGCTCGCTCATCGACGCGGGCGGCGAGAATCCCGGCGGCACCGAGCAACAGACGGTCCAGGTAATCCACAAGGCCTGTCACGAACTCGGTTTCATCGTCGACAGCTGGGAGGTGGCACCGGGAAGACCGAACTTGACTGCGACACTCCCCGGCACCGGCAACGCACCCGGTCTCATGATCCTCGGCCACTCGGACGTGGTACCTGCCGGTGACGGATGGACACGCGATCCGTTCGAATCCACGGTCGACGCGGGACGGATCTACGGTCGCGGCGCCGCCGACATGAAGGGTGGCCTCGCGGCGGCAATCATCGCGATGGCGGCGTTGTCGCGGTCGGAGGTGGAACTACCCGGTCCCGTCCAATTGGCCTGCACCGTCGACGAAGAAGACCTCGGCATCGGCATCCGCGATTTTGTGGCCCGAAACGATGGGTCGTATCGATTCGCCGGTTGTGTGGTCGCCGAACCGACCGACCTCGAAACCGTGATCGCTTGTCGCGGAGCCTCGTACCTCGAGGTCCGGGTGACCGGCCGGGCCGCACATTCGGGTCGCCCGGCAGATGGCCGCAACGCCATCGACGCCGCCGCCGCGATCATCGACCTCGTCCGTGCCGACGCCCGCCGACTTGCGCGCTCGCCAGATCCGCTTCTGGGCTCGGGAACCTGGAACACCGGGCTGATCGAAGGCGGGCAGGGCATCTCGGTGGTCGCACCGCATGCGACCGTCAGCTTCGACCGCCGGCTGATGCCAGGGGAAGACGCCAACGCAGTGGCTCCTGGTTACGCGGCGCCATCACCGACGCGGGCATCGACAGCGACGGCATCACAGTGAACGTCGAGGTGACGATGTCGATGCCGGTGTTTTCGACCACCATCGACCACCCATTGGTCACCGAGGCCGCTCGTGCCGTCGGTGACGCCGGTGGCCATACCGAGATCACCGGCTGGACCGCCGCGTGCGACGGCGGCTTCATCAGCCGGGACCTCGGGATCCCCGCCATCGTCCTGGGCCCCGGTGGTCTCAACGATCAGGCACACCGCCCGGACGAATCGGTCTCGATACACGAATTGGTCACCGCTGCAAAGGCTTACGCACTACTGGCGCTGCGCATGATCTCCCCCACGAACGGGCCCTAACCCCCGCCCACCGTGCCCTCATTGCCATCGAGCGGGCCTTTAATAGCGTCGAGCGGGCCCTCAATGCCGCCGACCGGGCCGTTGAATCCCGTCGAGCGGTATGTCAGCCATCCTGCAGCACGGCGGACGGCGGTTCGACGACGATTTCGCGGCCGAGATCTGCCGCAGTGCAACGGGCCAAGGCCGAAGCCGTGGCGACATATGGGTCGTCGGAGCGGCACTGAACCCGGCGACCTCACCCAGGTCGACGGCTTGTCAGTCACATCAGTGGTGCGCACCGCCGACTGCGCCACGCTCGACGGGTGGAAGGGCCCGCTCGACGCGCTGTTGAGGGCACGATCGACGGCATTAAGGGCACGCTCGACGGAAATGTCGGCCCGGTGGGCGGGATCAACGGCCCGCTCGACGGTCAGTTGTTGTGCACCAGCTTCTTCTCGGCGTCGGTTTCCTCACCTGGGATGTCGGTGCCCCGAATCGAGAATCCTGCCGTCTCGCGCAGGAAGGGCAGCGCGATCATGCCGATCGCGCAGGCGAGCATCATGTAGCCGGCCGGGAACAACTCCCAACCCTCGTTCTCGGTCACCGCGTCGTTGATCAGCGGAGCCGTGCCTCCGAACGCCGCCGTGGCCACGTTGTAGGAGATGGCGAACCCGGCATACCGCACCTGCGTGGGGAACATGGCCGGGAACGTTGCCGAGATGGTCGACAGCTGCGGGATGTACAGCAGCCCCAGCACCAGGAATCCGACAATGGCCCAGCCGAAGCCCTGCCCCATCAGCCAGTACATCGGCAGCGCGAACACGAACAGACCGATCAGCGAGCCCCACCACATCGGTTTTCGGCCGATCTTGTCCGACCAGGCACCGAAGAACGGGATACACGCCATCATCGCCAGCTCGCCGATGAGGATGACAACCGTGCCGGTGGTCTCGCTCATTCCGATGGTGGTCTTGAGGTACGTCGGCTGATATGCCAGCAACGTGTAGTTGGCCACGTTGAGGGCGATCACCAGGCCGAACATCACCAAGATGGGCTGCCAGTAGTTGGTGAGCAGATCCTTGAACCGCGTCCACGCGGTGCCCTCGATCTCATCCTTCTGCTCGAGTTCCTTGAATACCGGCGTGTCTTCCATCTGATTACGCAGATACAGACCCACCAGACCCAATGGCAACGCAAGCAGGAACGGGATGCGCCAGCCCCAGGTCTCCATCTGCTGGTCGCTGAGCGCCAGTTCGAGCAGCAGCACAATGGCGGTGCCCATCACGAACCCGGCGAGTGTGCCGAACTCGAGGAAACTTCCGTAGCGGCCGCGCTTCTTGTCCGGGGCGTATTCGGCCATGAACGTTGCCGCTCCGCCGTATTCGCCTCCGGTGGAGAATCCCTGGACCACCCGGAGTGCGATCAACAGGATCGGCGCCCATACGCCGGCGACCGCATGCGTGGGCAGCAGTCCGATGAGGGCGGTGGCGCCCGAGATGAGCAAAATGGTCATGGCCAGCACGGCTTTTCGGCCGATCCGGTCTCCGATCGGACCCCAGATCATGCCGCCGAGCGGTCGGAGCACAAATGAGATCGCAAATCCCAGCATCGTGCCGATGGTCCCGAGGTCGCCGGGAAAGAAAGCTTGCGTGAGATAAGTCGTGGTGGCGGCGTAGACGCCGTAGTCGTACCACTCGGTTGCGTTGCCGATGGCGGATGCGCCGATGGCCTTGCGTAAGAGCTTCTTGCCTTCCGGTGAATCCGGATCCGGAAATCCTGGTGCAACGTCTGAATTCGTTTTCGCGATGTTCGGGCTCATTGATACCCCCTTCAACTGAAGACGTCGGGCTCTGGTGTCTTCGAGGCCCACAGATTCCTGCTACTTCCGCGTTTTGAAAGCAGGTGACTAGGCGTTTGTCGGTGCAGGCCTCCTCGAGGGTGGTGGCCCCGGCAGGTTGCCGAAGCCCGATCTATCTTCCCGATACCGGTCGGTTGACGGGCACGTTCGGACTCGACGTTATCGCTGCGCCACCGAACTGAGATACGGCACCCGGTTCGGCGATGATTCGCCGCAACCCGTCCCGCATGTGGTCGACCATCAGTTCGTCGGCCGATTTTGTGTCCCGCTGGGCAATTGCCGAAACGATGCGGCGGTGTTCGGAGATCCGCTCTTCGGCGGATACGTAGGTGCCTCGCATGGCCCCCAGACACATCCGTGTCTCGACGAGAATGGTCTCGTGAAGTCGCGAGAGCCGGGGGCTACCTGCGAGTTCTACGAGTTCGTGGTGAAATGCCATGTCCGCGTCCGCAATCTGCGGACCATTGGGGTCGTCCGCGTGCCGCTCCATCTCCTCGACTGCGGCGGTGAGGACGTCGACGGCGTCGTCGGGGCGACGCAGGATCACCTGTTCGAGTGCGGCGCGCTCGACCGCGGCCCGGGCGACGTACATGTCCCTGATGTCGTCGTCGTCCATCGTGATCACGAACAGACCGCGATTCCGGTAGCTGACCAGCAGCCCTTCCTGCGTCAACCGCTGCATGGCCTCGCGCAGTGGTCCGCGGCTGACGCCCAGATCGGCCGCCAGGCCCGATTCGGTGAGTTGCGAGCCGGGAGGAAAGTCACCCTTGGCAATGGCTGCTCGTAATTGACGCGCGATGATGGCCGGCGTCGACTCCTGGACCAGGGGTTCGAGTACCCGAGGCCTGGCCACGCGCCCGCGGGCACCGCCGGACTTCTTGATCTCATCGGACATGAGTCACCGCACCCAAACCCCTCGCGTTCCGTCTTCGTAGATTGTTGACAATCTACCGCAAAGGCGGGCTCACACAACCTGCCTGCCGGTTTTTGGCGGCGGCGGGAACACCTGGGCCATTCAGTTGCTTGACGTGATCGCCAACCCCACGGTGCCCTTCTTGCCTCTACGCAGCAGGCTGCCCTTCACCGTGACCCATCCGAGAAGCCGGTACTTCTTCTGCACCACCTCGCGCGCGTGATCGGTGCCTGCGGCATCGAGAATCGCGGCTGTACCGGACACGGGATCTCCGTATGTCTGCTTGCCCCGCACGTCGCACGCCTGGACCACCACGGCCGGGTTGCGGCGCAACCGCTTCACCTTCCACGAATCGGTCACCGTCCACATCAACAACTTGTCGCCGTCGAGCGCCGCCCACAACGGCGAGGACACCGGTGTCCCGTCCTTACGGAACGTGGTCAGCTGCACGTATTTCGCGGTTCCTGCCTGCCCAAACGGTGTTGTCATCAAAAGCCCTTCGTCGCCAGCCCTTGTCCGCAGATGCTACGCACCCGGTGGGGTACGCCGGCCACCATCAACAACCGCCCTTCGATATCACGCAGGCGATGACCGCGTACTCAATAGGAGGCAAGGCAGTCGGTTGCGAGCGAATATCGCACCGCAGCAAACCAATTCGCGCTGTGCCGACCACACACAACGAACTCATCCACGTACTGAGGTCGTGGTCGTCAATCGAACATGTGTTCGACAAATGGCCGGCGCCCAGGTAGACTGGAAATACGTTGATCGAGGCCCGGGGGGGACCAACCGATGACCGATACCACTTCTCTTGATCCACCGGCGACGCCGGTGTTGATGGGCCTGTATCGAGAGCTGAGTTCTGTCCTCGACCGAATAGCGGGTGCGTCTTCGTCAGATCTTGACGACGCGTCGGTGTGCGAGCTGGCACGACTGAACGAGAAAGCTGTTCGCGCCCTTGGTTTTCAAGGTTTACAACGGCTGCTCGAAGTGTCAGATCGGGGCGCATTTCGCAAGGCCGGGCACCCGACATTGCACCGCTTCGTGATGAGTGAGTTGCGGGTTACCCGCGGCGATGCGTCATCGCGGTTGAAGGCATTGGATGCCGTCGCCCGGCTTCACTCCCTGCAGGGCGAGGTGCTTCCGCCGAAGTGCCCTGCCGCAGCAAAAGCACTGGCAGAGCGAGCAATTGGTCTCGCGCATATGGATGTCATGCTTGATGTCCGCAAACACATCCCCAACAAGGCCGCGCCCGAGGTACTCGACGTTGTCGATGCGTGGATGGTCGACAACGCGCGCACGATGAATCCGACCGACCTGATCCAGTGTGGGCGCGAGGTGCTGGCGCGGGTCGACCCCGACGATGCACTGACCGATGAGCAGGACCGCAAACGCAACCGCGGGTTGAGTGTGGGCGAACAGGGCACTGACCTGATGGCCAAGATCACCGGCACCCTCGATCCGCAGACGCTCGCACTGTTCAAGACCGTCCTCGATGTATGGGCGGCCCCAGGTATGAACAACCCTGATGACCCCGAGTCCCCGGTCGGAGCCGTCGACGATCCGGGCCACCACAAAGCACTGATCGAGTCAGCCGCCCACCGCGACACCCGCACCACCGCCCAGCGCCAACACGACGCGTTCAAAGCGATTCTGCGCACCGTCCTGGAGTACAAACTTCTGGGCACGTCCTATCGCGGGTTGCCGGCCCAGGTGATCATCACGATGACAAAGCAGCAACTCGACGACGTGGCAGGCATCGCAACCACCGCGTCGGGGGTGGATCTTCCGGTCAAAGACGCTCTCGAACTCGCGGCTCGCTCAGACAAGTCGTTGGCTGTGTTCGCACATCACTCAGCCGAAGTCCTGTACTTCGCGCGGGCGAAACGCGTTGCCCAGCAGGGCCAACGGTTGGCATTGTTCGCCGCCTACCGCGACTGTTCGCACCCGGGCTGTCGCCAACCGGCCACCTGGGCCGAGATCCATCACGTGAACGCGTGGATTCTGGGCGGACTGACCAATGTCGATGAGCTGGTGCCGGCCTGTTCCGCCCATCACGCGATGATCGGCGACGGTCCCGACCAGTGGCAGACCGTCATGATCACCGAAGGCGCCGACGCGGGCCGGGTCGCCTGGATCCCGCCGGCATGTGTCGATCCCGATCAAGTCCCGCGGGTCAACCGCGCCAACCACGTGGGCGAAACCGTTGATGCCGAGTGGATCAAGGTCATCACCAAACGCGACAAAGCGCTCAGAGACCACGAACAACGCCTGATGCACCAGAGCCATTCGCGGCCGCCAGACCTCCCGCCAGACGACAATGCCGACGCGAACGGTGAGGGCTGAGGGGCCGAAGCAAACTGGCCAGACCGGCGGTTTGCGCCGGACGCAAAGGGGTAGTCTGCGCAACAAGTTTCTCGCAGCGCAACGAGAGGGCAGAAAATCATGCCGACAACAACCCCACTGCCTGCTGTGTGGACGCCCGGCGTCACCCTGCGGCACGGAAACGTCTGCACGGACGCTCAGTCGTGAGCACCACCGAGAAGAACACCGGCGGTTCGGCCACGTCGTCGTCGCTGGGTACCAGCCTCAAACCCAGACACATCACCATGATCTCCATCGCCGGCGTCATCGGTGCCGGGTTGTTCGTCGGATCGGCGAACGCGATCGAGAAGGCCGGGCCTGCGGTGATCATCTCGTACGCGCTTGCCGGGACACTCGTGGTGCTGGTGATGCGCATGCTCGGCGAGATGGCCACCGCCAACCCCAACACGGGTTCCTTCTCGGTGTATTCGCACCGGGCACTGGGGCGCTGGGCAGGCTTCTCCGTCGGATGGCTCTACTGGTGGTTCTGGGTGCTGGTGATCCCCGTGGAGGCCACCGCGGCTGCGGAGATCTTCAGCAAACTCATCGGCGGCGAACAGTGGATCTGGGCCCTCGCCGTCACACTGTTGCTCACCGCCACCAACCTCATCAGTGTCGGGAACTACGGCGAGTTCGAATTCTGGTTCGCCTTGATCAAAGTTGTTGCCATCATTGCGTTCATCGCGATCGGCGTGGTGGCGATCCTCGGCTTGTTCCCGGGTTCGGAGACCAGCGGGGTCAGCCATCTCTGGGAGCCCGACGGCTTCCTCCCGAACGGATCCACCGCGATCATCTCGGCCATGCTGGTGACGATGTTCTCTTTCATGGGCACCGAGATCGTCACCATCGCCGCGGCCGAATCACCCGATCCGGAAAAGGGCATCACGCGCGCGGTGAACTCGGTGATCTGGCGCATCAGCATCTTCTACATCGGTTCGATCTTCGTGGTGGTGGCCCTTGTGCCCTACAACCAGCTCGATGACGGGTCGTATCAGACAGTGCTCGAGGCGATAGGTATTCCCGCGTCCGCGCAGATCATGGACGTGGTGGTGCTCACGGCAGTCGCATCGTGCCTCAACTCCGCGTTGTACACCGCGTCACGGATGTTGTATTCCCTCGGCGAACGGCACGAGGCTCCCGCCGCGGTCAAGAAGCTGACGGCCAACGGGGTCCCGTGGGTGTCGGTGCTCGCGTCGATGGTGCTGGGATTCCTTGCAGTCATCGGCAATTACGTCCTCCCCGACAAGATCTTCGGCTACCTGCTGGCCACCAGCGGCGCAGTTGCGCTGTTCGTGTACCTGTCCATCGCGGTGAGCCAGCTGGTGCTGGGCAAGTCGATGCGAGCCCGCGATCAGGTTCCGGCTGTGAGGATGTGGCTGTTCCCGTACCTCACCGGACTGGTCATCGTATTCATCGTCGCCGTGCTGGTACTGATGGCGTTCGATTCCGATCAACGCGAGGCCATCACGTTGTCAACCATCTCGGCGGTCATCATCGTGGCCATCGGCGTCTGGATGCAAAAACGGCACGGCGATCGGGGGTACGACGCCCCGGATGCAGCAAAGGCCGCGGTCCCTGGTGCACCCGGACCGAAGAGATAGTTGCCTTTCAACCCAATGCATGGTTAGGCTCTCCTAACTCTAGTTGGGTTTCGTGAAGGGTGAAGCATGCGCCGGGCGTTCAATCATGGAAAAATCATCGGCAGCGTGGTGGCTGCGTTGTCGCTCCTGGCGGCAGGTTGTAGCTCCCCAGACGACGAATCCTCCGACAACGGGGCTTACGAACCGGTGGTTGTCGAGCACCAGTTCGGTTCCACCACAATCGATTCTGACCCGATGACGGTGGTCACGTTGACGGGCAGCTGGACCGATTCCCTCCTCGCGCTCGACGAACCGATCAAAGCCCGGTACGTGACCGAGGGGTATGCCGGCGAGAACAATCGATTCGAGTGGACGCCGGAGAACGACGCCGAGGTCATCACGTTTTTCGGCACGGAATCCATCAGTGTCCCTCAACTCGCCGCCCTCGAACCAGATCTCATCCTCGCCGGCTATCTCGGCAGCGAGGACGAATACAAGCGGATCAGCCAGGTGGCCCCGACCATTCCGGTGATGGCCAAGGATGCGGTCATGGACTCCTGGCAAGACGTCACACTGACGGCGGGCCGGATCTTCGGAAAAGAAGACAAGGCACAGTCACTGGTGGACGATGTGGAATCGCAGGTCGCCGACTTCAAGGCGGATCATCCTGCAGCACAGGGCAAGACGTTCTCGTTCGGCCAGCTGACCCAAGAAGGTCAAGTCGGTGTGGTCGCCGACGACACCGATCCGGTCAGCAAGTTGATGTCGTCGATGGGCATGGTTCTCGACCCGAAGGTCAAAGAGGTCGCCGAAGGCCAGACACGCGTACTGATCTCGCGTGAACGCACCGATCTGCTGAACTCCGACTTGCTCATACTCTGGCCACTGGGCGGCGATCCGGCGGCGTTCGAATCGCTACCGGGCTGGTCCAATCGGACAGCCGTCAAGAGCGGTGCGGTGGTGTACGTGAACAACAACAACGCGGCGGCACTGAGTGAGCCGACGATCTACTCCGTTCCCTACGCGTTGAACCTCATCGGGGCGGCGGCGGACAAGATCCCCGGCTGATCACATCCCACGCGCCGCGAGCTCCTTCGACGTCGCCCAAACCGCGATGTCGCCGCGACCGATGGCCACCGCAAGAAGTTCCGGGAAAGCGTCGGGTGTGCATGCAAAAGCCGGTATCCCCATGGCGGACAGCGCCGTTGCGATGTCCCGATCGAATGCCGGCGCACCCTCATCGGACAGCGCCAGCAGCACGATGACCTGCGCCCCGGCCGCTGTCATGGCGGCGACTCGGGCCAGCATCTTCTCTCGAAGACCACCCTCGTAGAGATCGGAGATGAGGACGAAGATCGACTCGGCAGGCCGGGTGATCAGGCCCTGGCAGTACGCGATCGCCTGGTTGATGTCGGTACCACCGCCGAGGGTCGCGCCGAACAAGACGTCCACCGGATCTTCCAGTTCGTCTGTGAGATCCACGATTTCGGTGTCGAACAGCACCAGGGACGTCTTCACCGACCGCATCGAAGCCAGCACCGAACCGAAGATCGACGCGTACACGATCGACGACGCCATCGACGCCGA
This sequence comes from Williamsia sp. D3, assembly GCF_000506245.1. Taxonomy (NCBI): domain Bacteria; kingdom Bacillati; phylum Actinomycetota; class Actinomycetes; order Mycobacteriales; family Nocardiaceae; genus Williamsia; species Williamsia sp. D3. The sequence continues at coordinate 46,120 of NZ_AYTE01000007.1, forward strand.
CTGGTCGATGGCCACGATGACGTCGCGACCCAGATGTTGGGCCCGTCGACCATGCCCCACCAGGTGCTCGGGGATCACCGTTCGGTAATCCGGTTGATAGTGCTTGAGATTCCTGGCGATCGTGCGATTCCAGTCGATGTCACCCGGTCGCGGGCGATGCGTTGTTGCCGCCCGGTTCAGCGCACCGGTGACGGCCGCACGCGTCTGGTCGGCCACTCGGCGTTCGACGTCGTCGACCACCTTGCGGACCAGAGCGCGCGCCGATGCCCTCGACGTCTCCGGGATGGCCTTGCCGAGCCCGATCAGTGTGCTCACCATCTCGATGGTCGCCTCGACGGTATCCATCAACTCCGGCTCGGCGAGCAGTTTGGTGATGCCCAGACGTTCGACGGCGTCCCGCTGCATCACCTGAACCACGTTCGAGGGGAAGTACTTTCGGATGTCACCCAGCCAACGGGCCACCGACGGCGCCGACCCGCCCAAGCCGCCTCTGCGCGAACGGTCCGACTCATAGAGGGCGGCCAGCGATCGATCCATCCCCTGCATATGTCCGGGATCGGGCGTACCGAGCGGCTCATCCGCCGCAGTGCCCACCACCATTCGCCAGCGTCGGAGCCTGGTGTCTTCGACCGGGTCTGATTCATCAGGAGACATCTGCGCCCTCCTTCGCCGCCGGCGTGGACTGCGGAGCTGACAGCCCGAGCAGTGCGGCGACAACGGCGACAGCGGGCGCCGCACGCTCCGGGTCGACCGACGACGGAGCCGCCACCTGCACCACACCTCCGCCGATACCCTTCACCGATTCGGCGATGTTGCGGCGGATCCCGGCCTCGAACACACTGAACGTGCGCCGCAGCAACGGGACCAGCTCGGTGAACTGCTCGTCGGGCAGTCCGGCCAACCAGTGGTCGATGACGGCCAGCAGCGACCGATCGTGCACCAGCAGCAGGCCTCCCCCACCGATGAAACCGTCGATCCAGGCAGCCTTGTCCGCGGGCACAGCACCCACCGAGAGCGCACGATGCAACCGCGTTGCCGCCTCATCGCCGTCGATCTCCCTGGAGTCGAGCAGTATTCGGACGATGCGACCGACCAGAGAACCGTGCAGATCCCGCCGATCGGCAAGGCTGCGGAGCACGCCACGCCAGTTCGCTGCTTCTTCTCTGGCCACCCCAACCTGTTCGAGCAGCGCAGTCACCTCGTGCACCTGATCGATCAACGTGCGGAATTCGGCGGCAGCGTCCGCGCCGAGTCCGGTGATCGCAGCGGGCAGTCCCGCAGAGACCCGGACCAGCAACGATGTGGTGACGTCGGCAAGGGCGCTGGTGTCGGTGCCCCGCACATCGCCGTAGCGCAAGGCCCGCGACAGGGCAGGCAGAGCACTCATCAGATGCTCCACATCGCGGTCGAGCGCAGCGCGGTCGCGTAAAGCGTCCAGCACCTGGCTCACCGCGGTGGGGAGGTCGGCAAGAAGCGCCTGCTCGAGCACAGCGGTGACACCGGACAACCGGGACGCCTTCACCGCGCGCTCGATCAGCCTGTTGGTCGCGGCAGCTTCCACCGTGGTCCCCCACGACGATGCGACCACGATGTCGACCGCGAAATCGGGCTTCCACGCCACGAGCCAGCCCTCCTTGAAGGTGCCCGAACCGCTCACGTCTTCCGGAACGCCCCAGTCGATGGACAAGGCTGCAAGCCGATGCAGCAGAACCGACTTCGCCAGATCAGGAGGTCTGCGCAGGTCCAACACGAGCTCACGCACCATGGGTTCGATCTTGAGCCGGGCCGAACGGGCGACAGCCCGCAGATCCGCCTCCAGAGGTACCGTCGGGGCGTCCGTGGGCGTGGACCCCAGCTGCTCCCCGATCACCAGCTCGTCGGTGATCAGCCGCATCACCGTGTCGTCGCCGTCGCACATCACCGCCTCGGCCGCCTCGCTCACCTCCGCTAGCCCCGGCAGCGGTCGCCGCCGGAGCGTCGACAGACTCTCGGCGAGCCGGGCGGCCTCGATGATGTGCGCAGACGAGATCGCGATGTCTTTGGCGCGCAACAGCTGTGCGACCTTGATCAGCCACCGGGTGATCACGTCCTGATGCTGGGTGAACAGGTGGTGGTACCAGCCGGGCGACACCACCCCGGCGCCGTAACCGGACGCGAACGCCAGTCGCGAGTGTGTCCACGGCACCCATGCCAGTTTCGCCCGGACCTTGGGAGTGCCGCGCAGCACTTTCGCGTCCGCGGTTGCGGGCGGAAACTTCCCCATCAACGCCGGGGCGTGCCACGCACCGCAGATCACCGCGACCTTCTGCACGCCTGGCTCTTTGAGCGCTTTGCGCAGCACCTGCCGCATATGCGCCTCGCGTCGTTCCTCGTGTAGTCGTTCATCAAGATCGCCCACCGGCGGAAGTTCATCGCGCAACGCGCTCATGGCTTCGGCGATGGCATCAAAACCCCCACCATCCGAGCGTGTTTCGATGACGTCATCCCACCATCGTTCCGGATCGTCGTACCCGGCCGCGTCGGCGAGCACTCCGATGGGATCGGTCCGTACGGGGGCACCCGCGTCGAGCCCACCCGGTACGGCCAGGTCAAGAGTGAGGTCGTCGTCCGCCGGCTCGGTCCCGCTCCGGCCACCACCACCGCTGTGGGCCAACACCATCGAAGCAGGGAGGTCACAGAATCGGACCGGCCGGGCATTGTCGACGGCCCAGCGCATGGCCTGCCACTCGGGAGAAAACGCAGCGAAGGGCCAGAATGCCGCGACCGCAGGTTTGGTTACCGCATACGCGAGGATGGCGACAGGCGGCGACATCTCGTCCGACCCGACGAAGCCAACAAGTGGGTCGGCATCCGCCGGTCCTTCGATCAGCACGATGTCCGGGTCGATGCGCCTCAACTCGGCCAGAACCCCACGGGCCGAACCCGGCCCGTGGTGCCGTATCCCGAGCACGTAGGTGCCCGGACCAACATCTTCGGGACGCCCGGTGTCGAGCGCCTGCGGCGACGTGGTGTCGACACTCTGCTCAGACACCGCCGTCAAGATCCGACCTCTCGGCACGCCCGGTAGAAGTCAGCCCAATCCTTGCGTTCGCGCACAACGGCTTCCAGGTACTCCGTCCACACCACCGCATCGGCGACCGGGTCTTTGACCACGGCGCCCAGGATTCCTGCGGCAGTGTCGGAGGGTCGGAGCACGCCGTCGCCGAAGTGGGCCGACATCACCGCACCGTGCGTGATCACCGAGATCGCCTCGGCCGTCGACAAGGTGCCGGACGGCTGCTTCACCCGGGTCCGGCCGTCAGCCGTGAGTCCCGACCGCAGTTCGCGGAACACCGTGACCACCCGGCGGATCTCGTCGGAAGCACTCGGGATCTCCGGCAGTTCCAGCGTCTGCCCGAGGGCTTGGACGCGCTGCGTCACGATCGCGACCTCCTCGTCGGCGGTCGCGGGCAGTGGCAGGACCACCGTGTTGAAACGACGACGAAGAGCCGACGACAGATCGTTCACACCACGGTCCCGATTGTTCGCGGTGGCGATCACCGAGAATCCCTTGGCCGCTTGCACTTCGGTGTCGAGTTCGGGTATTGGCAGCGACTTCTCCGACAACACCGTGATGAGCGCATCCTGCACATCGGACGGGATGCGGGTGAGTTCCTCGATGCGTGCGATTTTCCCTTCGCGCATCGCGGTCATGATCGGTGACGGAACCAATGCCTGCTCACTCGGGCCCTCGGCCAGCAGTCGTGCATAGTTCCATCCGTAGCGAATCGCTTCCTCCGGAGTACCGGCGGTGCCCTGGATCAACAGGGTGGAGCGGCCGCTGATGGCGGCTGTGAGATGCTCGGACATCCACGTCTTGGCTGTACCGGGTACCCCGAGCAGCAGTAGCGCCCGGTCGGTCGCAAGTGTCGCGACCGCCACCTCGACCAGGCGCCGGGGCCCGATGTATTTGGGAGAGATCGTCGTTCCGTCGTCCAGCGTGCCGCCCAGCAGATAGGTCACCACCGCTGCTGGGGACAAGTTCCAGTGTGGCGGCCGGGGTCGGTCGTCGGTGTCGGCGAGCGCCGTCAGCTCGTGCGCATAAAGTTGCTCTGCATGTGGTCGCAGGATGTCTGTGTTCACCGTGGACGCATCGGGGTCTGTCACTTCATCTCCTCGGTGATCGCGGCGCGCAGGATCAGCGCCCACTTGAGTGGTTCGAGCAACTGGGGCCAGCCGCCCTTCATCCGGTCGGTGACCGCGTCGATCTGTTCGATCCATCGGTGACCAGGTCCGACGGGGAGGCCCGTACGCAGGTGGTCGACCAGCCCACGCCAATGCCAGAGTTGTGTTCCCGAGCCAGTGATCGCCTCTCGGAGAACTAGGTTGAGGGCTGTCGCGGCGACCTCGTCCGGCCACGGCACCGGTAGGTGTGGCAGCACTGCTCCGGGCGGGCGTCGGTTGCGTAACCACCACACGGCCGCCTCACGCCTCTCTGTCTCGTCGAGCACTCCGACAAGGCCGGGTTCGGCGCCTTTCCATCGGTACAGAGCCCGAGCCCACGTCGCGCTGTGTTGCGCGACGGCGGCAGCACTCCACGCGGCGAGGACGATGTCGGCGTCGTCATCGGCGACCGCCTCGACCACAGAGCCCGGATCTTTGCCGAAGCTGTTCTCCCACAACGACAGTGGTGCTCTCTCGAGAACCTGACGGGCAAGCCATGCGCCCGCCCCTGTTCCCCGCGGCGGTGTGGGATCGATGCCGTCACGGCGAGCGGCCTGGTCGGCACCCTCGGGTAGTACCAGTGCGATACGCCACCGGCGGCCACCACCGGAACCCACGAGGACAGCGCGGGCTCGCTCGATCATCCGTTTCTGCAACCCGGAGTCGGGAATCCTGTTGAGCAGGCGGGCGGCACCGGCCCGCACCGACCCCTTGCGGTCGTCGAGGGCCATCTCGAGAAAGGCCTCGTCGGTGGACGACAGCCCGACCTCGAGCGCGCCGAGCAACGCCGCCCTGACGTCACCGGGCTCCGATGCCCAGGTCTCCTGAAGCCGGCGCAGGGCTTCGGCCGAATCAGCTGTACGCCAACGTCGCAGTACCTCCACCCGTGCCGGCGTGTCTCCGAGAGACCACACTTCCTCGACATCGACATCGGGCTCGGCAGCGAGATCACGGGCCGGGAGGGTGCCGGGGATGTCACTGACATCGCTGAGCCACCGCCCCCGTTCACCGACCAGGACCGCGACTGCAGGTCTGATGCGGACCTGTCTGGCGGTGCGTTGCAGCAGTGCCGGGATCATCGCCGGCGGCACTCGCAGGTCGCGGGCGGCCATGGATTCGATGGCCCAGGTGGCCAGCTCTTCACCGGAATCGAGTGCCTGGCCGAGCAGTCCGGCAAGCCGCTCGTTCATCACCGGACGGTCCTCGTCCGGTGCGGGCGCCATCGCGTCCACGTGAGGGCCGGCCGACATCCCGGCCCGGACGGCCACCGTGTCGAGGGCCGCGATCGAGAAGACCGCTGCCACGGCGTCTCTGCGGTCGATCCGGTTCACCGGCTCGGCGATGGCCGGGGCGAAGTCGGTCATCTCGAGCGCTTTGCCACCCACCCCGACCGTGGCCGCGGACACCAATTCGTCCCAGGCGCTCACGCCGCACCCATCTGTTGCGTCGAAAGCGGTTCGGTTGCAATCGGATCGAGACCGTCGGGTCCCAGTTCGCCGAAGACCTGAACCGCATGGCCGCCGGAGATGGCCAGCAGGGTGTACCAGCGGTCGTCGGAGGCGTCGAGGCTCACCGACGCGCCGTCATCATCGACGAACAACCTGACGCCGTCAGCGACGGCGGGGCGCCCGACAATCGCCACCGGAAACGTCTGCAGCCAGGGGTCTTTCGCTATTGCTTCCGCCCGATCGGCGAGTGCGGCCGCGACGGTGTCCCCGAAGAGGGTTGACCCTGAACCGGCCAGATCCGGCGGCCTCATGCCGAGGTCGCCGTCGGCAACCAGCGCGCGCAGCGGCGGCGACCCCGGATAGAAGTACAGCGGACCATCGAAGACCATGCCTGCAAGGAACCGCCCGTCGAGCCCGGCGGCGGTGGGCGCGAACGACAACACCACCGCACGTCGTCCGGTGCCGCTGCCCCACAACCAGATCCGGCGGGTGACCAGCTGCTCATCATCTCGGTCACGGACGGCCACGATCTTCCAGGTGTCGCTCACGGGTGAGCTCGCCAGCACGTCGGCCCGGGCAACCGGGTAACCGACATGCCTGCGTACGTTCGCGGCCATCGCCGGATCGAGGTCACGCAACGATCGATGTGCCTGCACCAACAACCGAAGCATCGCCAGTTCTCGGAGCAGCCGCTCGGGCCATCGGGTGCCCGTCACCATCGCAGGCAGCTCACGCACCCGGCGGGCCAGGCCAGGCGCCTGCGCATCGACGAGTCGCGCCGCCACCGGATCGAAACGCCGGTAAGGATCCGCCTCCGCACCGGCCAAGCCGCTGCGCACCTGGTCATCGAGCCACATCTCGAACTCGTCCAGGCCGGCGGCGACGCGGAGTTCTCGCTGCTGTGCCGTGCGGGCCGCACGTTCGGGATCTTTCGGTTCCGCTCGGACCGGACGGGACGGCGCCGCGGCGGCTTTCGCTACCCGCTCATCGATCCACGGTCTGGCAAAGTCTGCGACCTGAGGTTCTTCGGGCACACCGCCCGCAGCCCAGAGCAACATCAGCCCCAGCGCATGTTTGCAGGGGAACTTCCGCGAAGGGCAGGAGCACTTGTAGGCAGGACCGCTCAGATCGACGATCGTCTGGTACGGACTTCTGCCGCTGCCCCGGCACAGCCCCCACACCACCTGGTCGGCGCAGCCTGCGAGGACCACGGCGCCGATACGGAGAGTTTTCGGCCCGCCGCCTGCGAACCCGGGTCGGGGGCGAGCGCCAGTACCTGCTCGGCCCGCCATCGCTGTGTGCCCACACTTCCAACCAACCACAGAGCCCGGACAACCGCATCGACCGGGAGTTCAGAGGTTCTTGGCGACCTCGCGGAACGTCTGGTACGTGGCCTTGAGCGTGTCCGCCGCCACAGTCGAATCGGCTATCGAGCCCGCCTGCCCGCACCGCCAGGTGTCGAGCGAGATATGCATCAGCGACATGAACACCGACACGATCACCCGCACCCGCGCGTCGTCGGCGGGTACTTCCATCCGCTCCGCGATCTTGTCGGCGATGCTGCGGAACTTCCTGTCGCCGAGTTCCATGCTGCGCGCATTCACCGACGGCGCGTTCTGGATGATTCGGTTCATCGTCTCGAACCGGGAGAGGTCCACCGAGCCGACGGGGCACTGTCCACCGAGAATCTGCACCTGGGCGTTGATCAGCGCCTCGATCTCGTTGCCGGTTCGCGGTTGCGCGTCGAGGGAGTCGGCCATGGCCACGATCATGTCCTCGACCGGCGCAAGCACGACGTCTTCTTTTGTCGCGAAGTACCGGTTAAACGTACGGGGCGAGATGTCCGCAGCGTCCGAGATCTGGTCGACCGTGGTGGTCTCGAAGCCTTGTTCGTCACACAACTTCAGGGCAGCCGCAATGAGCCGATCGCGGGTCTGCACCTTCTTGCGTTCCCGAAGACCGGCCCTGACCTGGCCAGTTGCGGCTTGTACGAGTGTCACGTCCACATGATAACTCGACATCCCAGAAATTGCTGCGGAGCGCGCCAATTGGCAATGTCCGAATTTTGTCGCTTGACGACTTCTGTCTGGCTCTGCCACTATTGCCGAGGACCCAATCACCCCCTCTTCAGATATGAGGATCTCGTGGCTTCACCCGACACCGTCATCTCACAGGATTCACCTGACAGCGGGCTCGCGAAAGACAGCGCGGCCGCACCGAAGTCGACCGGCGACTCGCGCCGATGGTGGGCGCTGGGAATCATCGCCCTCGCCCAGCTGATGGTGGTGCTCGACGCCAGCATCATCACGATCGCGTTGCCCTACGCGCAGGTCGACCTGGACATCTCCGACGCCAACAGACAGTGGGCGCTCACCGCCTACACCCTGATGTTCGGCGGTCTACTACTACTGGGTGGCCGGATGGCCGACTACCTGGGCCGCCGCCGGATGTTCCTGATCGGCCTGGCCGGTTTCGCCGCATCGTCGGCGATGGCCGGATTCGCCTGGGACGCAATGTCCTTCTTCGCCGGACGCGCGCTGCAGGGTGTGTTCGCAGCCATTCTCGCCCCGGCAGCCCTGTCCCTGATCACCGTCACCTTCACCGAACATCGTGAACGCGCACGCGCTTTTGCCGTCTACGCAGCAGTGTCGGGCGGTGGCGCCGCGATCGGCCTCATCGCAGGTGGCGCGCTCACCGAGTACCTGTCGTGGCGCTGGACCATGCTGGTCAACACCCCGATCGCGATCATCGCGGCCATCGGTGGACTGTGGCTCGTGATCCGGGACATCCCCACCAAACGAACCGGTGGCTACGACCTCCCCGGCGCGATCACGGTGACCCTCGGCCTGATCAGCATCGTCTACGCGTTCACCAAGGCAGCTGAATCCGGCTGGGGCGCAGCATCGACCATCATCTTCTTCGTCGCCGGCGCAGTGTTGCTCGCCGTGTTCGTGGCGATCGAGATGCGCACATCGAATCCGCTGTTGCCGCTCCGTATTCCTGGCGAACTGAACCGCGGTGGCGCCTACCTGGTCGCCTTCATCATCCCGACGGCGATGTTCGCGATGTTCCTCTTCCTCAGCTACTACTTCCAGAACACCCTCGGGGAGACACCGCTGCGGGCCGGAGTCCTGTTCCTCCCGTTCCCGATCGCTTTGATCGTGTCAGCGGGAGCGGCCAGCTCCCTGCTGCCACGGTTCGGTCCGCGACCGTTGATGATCGCCGGCACCGTCTCGGGCGTCCTGGGGTATCTCTACCTCGCCCAACTGGACTCCGACTCGTCATGGCTGGCCCACATCCTGCCCAGTGAGCTCCTGATCGCCCTCGGCATGGGTCTGGTGTTCGTTGCCATGCAGGCAGTGGCGCTGCACCGCATCGACGTCAACGACTCGGGCGTGGCCAGCGCCCTGGTGAACACGGCGCAGCAGGTCGGCGGTTCGGTGGGCGTTGCGCTACTGAGTACGATTGTGGCGCAGGTGTTCTCGAACGATTCCGGCAGCGCGACGAAGATCGGCGAAGACGGGAAACCGATTCCTGTCGATCCAGAGGCCTTCATCTCGGCCAGCATCCACAGCTACGACGTCGCGTTCTACTGGGGAGCCGGGTTCATGGCGCTGGCCCTCGCGGTCACCGTCTTCATGATCCGCATGAATCGTCACGCCCTGGGCGACGAAACCCAGAATGCCGCGGTGGTCGCCGCCTGATCTTCATCGGCCGGAGAACCGGGTCGTGCCCTCGCGGGCGCGGCCCGGTTTTTGCTGTGGGCGAAGCCGGCGCACCGTTCTGTGCGTCACGCACCTGATCGACACGGGCGCAAACGCACCGGAGCGTACGCGAGCCGAACGAGCTGTCGTGCGACACCCTTGACCCTGACACCGTGTCAGCCTGCAACGTAGGGACCGCCATGAAAACCATCGGAGATTTCGCCAAACTCGGCCGGGTGTCGGTGCGGATGTTGCGGCACTACGACTCGATCGGTCTGCTCACACCGCAGGTCATCGACCCCCACAGCGGATACCGGTTCTATGAGGTGTCCCAGCTGGAACGGCTCAACCGCATCGTCGCGCTCAAAGATCTCGGTCTACGACTCGAGCAGATCCGCCGCATTCTCGACGGCGAGCTGACCGGCGCGGATCTACGCGCGATGCTGCGGTTGCGTCAGGTCGAACTCGAGTCGCAGATTCGTCAGGATCAGCACCGGCTCGCCCGGGTGGAGGCGAGGCTTCGACTCATCGAATCGGAGGACAGCATGTCAGAACCCAACATCACCACCAAGACGGTTGAACCGGCCACCACCATCGGCCTTCGGGCCCTGGCCGACAGTGTCACCAGCGAAGACATCGGGCCGGTGATCCAGCCGCTGTACCCACGGATCATCGAAGCCCTGGGCGCCGCCGGGCAGACGCCCGTCGGACCGAGCATCGCGTACTACGCTCCGGCACCGGAACACTCACCCGACGCGGTGTGGGTGCACGCCACCTTCCCGGTGGCCGTCGACACCGTTGCCGGGCTGGAGACGTTCGACATCCCCGGCGGCGAGGTGGCCTCGATGATCCACCTCGGGTCGATGAATCAGATCGACAGCACCTACCAGACCCTCAACCGGTGGGTCGGCGAGCAGGGTTACAGGCTGACCGGCCAGGGTCGAGAGATCTACCTCGAGATGTCAGATGACCAGAGCCAGTGGGTCACCGAGGTGCAGGTCGACTTCGTTCGCTGAGTCGGCTCACCCCCTCGCGGCGCGAGAACGCAGGCTTTGCGTCCACCTGCAGGTGTTGCAACACCTGCGGACAGCAAGAACCCCTGCACCTGAATGGTGCAGGGGTTCTTGCGCCTTCTGACGAGCCCGGTCAGCCCAGGACCAACGTCTCGCCGTCGGCGCTGGTGTTCACGGGCACCACGTCGCCGTCGGTGATGTCGCCGGAGAGCAGAGCCCTCGCGAGCTGGTCGCCGATGGCCTGCTGAACCAGTCGACGCAGTGGCCGGGCCCCGTACAGGGGATCGAAACCGCGTGTGCCGAGCCACTTCTTGGCGTTGTCCGAGACCTCGAGGTGCAGTCGACGCTGCGCGAGTCGCTTCTGCAACTGGCCCAACTGGATGTCGACGATGGACACCAGCTGCTCCTCGGTGAGCGAGTCGAACACCACCACGTCATCGAGCCGGTTGATGAACTCGGGCTTGAACGCCGAGCGCACCGCCGCCATGACCTGGTCCTTGTTCCCGCCTGCACCGAGGTTCGACGTGAGGACCAAGATGGTGTTCCGGAAGTCGACCGTGCGGCCTTGACCGTCCGTCAACCGTCCTTCGTCGAGCACCTGCAACAACACGTCGAACACGTCGGGGTGCGCCTTCTCGACCTCGTCGAACAGCACCACCGTGTACGGGCGACGCCGAACCGCTTCGGTCAACTGGCCGCCGGACTCGTAGCCGACATATCCCGGAGGCGCACCCACGAGCCTTGCGACACTGTGCTTTTCGCCGTATTCACTCATGTCGATGCGCACCATCGCACGTTCGTCGTCGAAGAGGAACTCCGCCAGCGCCTTCGCGAGCTCGGTTTTGCCGACGCCCGTGGGTCCGAGGAACAGGAACGATCCGAGCGGACGATTCGGGTCGGCGACACCGGCCCGAGCGCGACGAACCGCATCCGACACCGCTTCGATGGCCTGCTTCTGACCGACGACCCGCGATCCGAGTTCGTCTTCCATCCGCAGCAACTTGGCGGTCTCGCCTTCGAGCATGCGGCCGGCGGGGATGCCGGTCCACGCCGAGACAACCTGCGCCACGTCGTCGGGGCCGACCTCCTCCTGCAACATCACATCACCGTTGACCGCACCTGACTTGGCGGCAGCGGCGGCGAGTTCCTTTTCCAGCGACGGGATCTGGCCGTATCGCAGCTCTGCTGCTCGCCCTAGATCTCCGTCTCGCTCGGCGCGCTCGGATTCACCACGGAGGTGCTCCAAACGTTCCTTGAGATCTCGCACCGCGTCGATGGCCTGCTTCTCGCCCTGCCAACGCGCGGAGAGCTCATTCAGCTTTTCACGGTGATCGGCGAGTTCCTGCCGCAGTTTGTCCAGGCGTACCTTGGAAGCCTCATCGGTTTCCTTGGCGAGCGCGACCTCCTCGACCTCGAGTCGACGGACCACACGCTCGACCTCGTCGATCTCGACCGGACGGGAGTCGATCTCCATGCGCAGACGCGATGCCGCTTCGTCCACGAGGTCGATTGCCTTGTCGGGCAAGAACCGTGCCGTGATGTAGCGGTCACTCAGGGTGGCCGCGGCAACCAGTGCGGAGTCCGTGATCCGGACACCATGGTGCACCTCGTAGCGCTCTTTGAGCCCACGCAAGATGCCGATGGCGTCTTCGACCGAGGGTTCTCCCACGTACACCTGCTGGAACCGGCGTTCGAGAGCGGCGTCCTTCTCTATGTACTGGCGATATTCGCTCAGCGTGGTGGCACCCACGAGCCGCAGTTCACCGCGTGCCAGCATCGGCTTGATCATGTTGCCCGCGTCCATGGCGCCCTCGCCGGTGGCACCGGCGCCGACGATGGTGTGCAGCTCATCGATGAACGTGATGACCTGGCCCGCAGAACCTTTGATCTCTTCTAAAACGGCCTTCAGCCGCTCTTCGAACTCGCCGCGATACTTCGCACCCGCGACCATCGACCCCATGTCCAGGGACACAACGGTTTTGCCGCGCAGGCTCTCGGGGACGTCGCCGGCGATGATGCGCTGGGCGAGCCCCTCGACGATGGCGGTCTTGCCCACGCCGGGTTCACCGATCAGAACAGGGTTGTTCTTGGTACGGCGGCTGAGGACCTGCACCACACGACGGATCTCGGTGTCGCGGCCGATGACCGGATCGAGCTTGCCTTCGCGTGCGGCGGCGGTCAGGTCGGTGGAGTACTTCTCCAGCGCCTGGTACGTGCCTTCTGGATCGGCGGTGGTGACGCGGGCGTTGCCGCGCACGGCCACAAACGCATCGCGCAGCGATTGCGGAGTGGCGCCCAGGTTGGCGAGCAACTTCGCAACGTCTGAGTCACCGGTCGCCAGCCCGACGACCAGATGTTCGGTGGAGACGTACTCATCGCTCAATTCGCCGGCGAGCTGCTGGGCCGCCGAGACAGCCGCGATCGACTCGCGACTGAGTTGCGGGGTTGAGCTGGCGCCGGATGCCTTAGGCAGTCGGTCGACCAGCTGTTGGGCAGCCGTGCGCGCCTGAGCGGGATCAACGCCGACCGCCTTGAGCAGCGGCGCAGCGATCCCGTCGGACTGATCGAGCAGCGCGACGAGCACATGAGCCGGTCGAACATCGGGGTTGCCTGCGGCGGCTGCCGCCTGCACCGCGGCCGACAATGCGGCCTGCGTCTTGGTGGTGGGGTTGAAACTGTCCACTCGTGCACCTTCCTTCGGTAATAACAAGCAGGTACGGGCTCCTAGTGTGCCCGTTCAGAAGGTGTAACGCACCGAGAGTTGAGTCTGTTCCGCTCAACTAGAGAATTTTTGTGGCGATCTTTGCCGGGGCCGACCTACCCGGTCGTCGCGAGTTTCCAGGCGCCCGGCCCCACCAACGCGCCGGGTGGAACCGGACGGCCCGACACCGCCAGAAGCAGATCGATCGCCCGCCCGCGCACCTCATCGGCGTCAGCACCCCCGAGCACAACGTCCGAGTCGGTGGCGGTCAGACGCAGCCCGTCCACCCGTTCCCGTCCCCCACCGAAACCGACCGCGGTTTTCACCTGATAGCTCAGCGCCTCGACCACCGGATCCACCGGATAGCTCGCATCAATGCCCAGCGGGCGACGGATGTCCTCACCATGGACAAATATCTCGACGAGCCGCGTCTTCGAGTTGGCCGGCGGCGTCCTGGTCGACGTGATCACCTCGCCCAACGCTTCCAGCGTCTGTCGGGGATCAACGCGCTTTTGCTGGGCTATCCCCGCCGAGTTGTCGCGATCGAAGTCGAACCGATTGGTCATCATCCGACGCGCGAAGCCGAGACGGGTGTTCGTCGCTCCGTCGACCAGGTGGGCCAGAACGTCGTGCACATTCCAACCCGGACACAGTGATGGCTTCGCCCAAGCATCTGCAGGTATGTCGCTCAGATCTTTCACCAAACGCTCGCGCTCAGCGTGGACAACCGGCCACACCGCAGAAAAAATTGCTTCTCATGCTGAGACAGACCCGGTCGGCCGATCGAAGTCATCGTTCACGACGCCCGACAGCCACGCGACGACGGCGCGGCAGGGACAGCAAGAACGACAAGAGCCATCGCAGTTCGACGTAAAGGCGATCCGAGTTGACTCCGAGAACTGCCCGACTCGCGGCGATTTATCCAGTCGCTTGTGACGGTCGACACAATTGTGATATCCCTGATACAGGGATATTCATCCCGTTTCATTGAAACACAGGGCACAACAACAAATCAGGGTCGGGAAGGACCATAATGCTGTCTGCAATATTTTACTTTATCGAATCAATCGACAACGCACTGTGGGATTTCGCGGAAACCATCGTCACCGGCAGTGACGCCTAGGCAATTTCCGCGCCTCGCCATCAGCACTGACCAGTGCATCACCGGCCGTGTGCAGACATCGCTGCGCACGGCCGGGTGGTGCAAATTTGTCGAGATTCGGGCGCTCCTACTATTGACCCCGCAACGACCAGGCCTGATCGTCACGCCGACCGGTTGCCGATATCTCTCCCCACTTCTCCCCCGAGCGTTCTCACCGACTGGGGTCGTGCGCGTAAGAGGCTGGCCCGAGGATGAACTTCGGCTAATCGCTGAAATCGGACAATCTTCATTTCTACGGGTATTGCGCGCCGGATTGGCCTTTCTGCAACTGCCTCCATACCGGCGGCGCCTGCTCGAGTATTGATTCTGCCGGCGGGGTCCCGCATGCCGTTCCGCCTCGACGTCGGCCAATTATTCTCGTTTTGACCATCGACAGCGTCGTCACATGATTCCACGTAGATAGGCAGCCAGCGCCCCGACCGCTTCTCGTCGAGCGTCCGGAGACGGGGTCGCGATCTGGGTGAAGACGAGGGAGTCGATGAGCCGCATTAGTTCGCGTGCACGTTCCCCGGGGTCGCTCACACCAAAGCGGGACAGAACCAGTTCGATGGCGGCCGCGGCGCCCGCCTGCACATCGGACTCACTTGACAGTGCGCGGTGTAGTTCGTCGTCCGCCGGTAACTCGATCAGCAGCGCATAGCGTGCGCGCATGTCCACCGGTCGGCCGACGAGTGAGTCCATCAGTTCGGTGGCGGCGGCGGTGAGCGCGCCGATCCGGCCACCGGCGTCATCCGGCACCGAGGTCTCGAGGCCGTGCAGACTGCTGCCGGAGTCTGCCCCGCTGCGCTGCGCCAGCCGGCTCGCGGCGAGGCCGAGAAGCGCCTGCCGCGTCGGTGCGTAGTACGACGTGGAGCCTTGAGGAATTCCTGCGGTCGAGTCCACAGCGCGATGGGTCAGCCCGCGCAGCCCCTGGGCCGCAATCAAACTGATGGCCGTATCGGCGATGACGCCGGCCCGCGACTGGCCGCCCGTTCCCGATGTCATGCAATGACTCTACAACTGTTGCATAGATCCTCTACGCCTGTAGAGTCGGCCGAACAGGCGCACTACAGGTGTAGTAGGAGGAATCATGAAGGTCGCAGTGGTGGGCGCCGGCATCGGCGGATTGTGCGTATCCGTCGGACTACAGCGCTACGGTGCCGACGTCACCGTGTTCGAACGCTCGGACCAGGTTCGCGCAGCCGGGTCGGGACTGTCGGTCTTCGGCAACGGACTTCGGGCACTCGAATCCCTGGGCCTCCGACAGCAATTCGAGGTGATCACGTCGCCACATGCTGCGACCTATCGCAGCGGGCAACGACGACCCGATGGGCGTTGGTTGGCCACCATCCCGCCTGATGCCGTCACCGACTTGCGGATCGTGCATCGCACCGATCTGCACACCATGTTGCTTGCCCGTGTGCAGCCTGGAACCATCCGGTGTTCGACGGAGGTCATCAGTGTGCGATCAGATGGAACCGTACTCGTACGCGAGGTGCCCGGTTCGTCGAGCGAACACCACTTCGACCTGGTGGTGGTGGCCGATGGGCTCTTCAGTAACGTCCGTGCTCGTTGGGCCGAAGACCCCGGCGTCCGCTACGCCGGATACAGCGCTTGGCGCGGTGTCACGTCCGCACCGGTCGACTTGCGGGGCGAAGCAGGCGAAACCTGGGGAGAGCAAACGCGTTTCGGAATCGCGCCGTTGGCCGACGGTCGCGTCTACTGGTTCGGTGTCGCGACCACGCCGCGGCGACGATCGCAATCTGCATCGGACGAGTACGCCGAACTGAAGCGACTGTTCGGCACCTGGCACTCCCCCGTTCCCGAGCTGATAGACACCACCGATCCCGAAACCATCTCGTTTCTCCCCATCGACGAACTCGCCGGCGATCTTCCGTCGTACCGACATGGCCGCTGCGTCCTGCTGGGTGATGCCGCGCACGCCATGACACCCAATCTCGGCCAGGGAGGCGGTCAGGCGATGGAAGACGCAGCAACGCTCGCTGCACTCCTGTCCCTCATTGCCGCGGCCGCCAATCCCGATGAGCGCACCATCAATTCGATTCTGGACAGCTACGACGAGGCACGCCGACCACGGACCCAGGCTCTCGCCAGACGATCCCGACGACTTGGGACACTCGCGCACGTCCGCGGCCGTGGCCGCACGGCCGTTCGAAACCTACTGCTGCAGAACACGCCACCGTCGACGCTACGGGCGCAACTCAGACGAACGCAGGATTGGCATCCACCCGTTGCCGGTTTGATTCCCGACCGTATGGCACCGCTGTCCGAGCGCCGCGAACCGGCCCTGGTGCACAAGCTCAAGAACACACTGGGAGAATGAGTCGCGGCGTACCGCCTGGGCGCCTCTGGATTGGGCGACATCGAGAGCGAGATGCAGGTGCTTTGGTGATCGGTGTGCCGGCGGGCCTGCGACGGGTGGCCGCCTTGCCCGCTCCCGTGCGTTTGATGCTCGCTTCGATGGTGCTGTTCAACATCGGCTTTTATCTCGTGGTGCCCTTTCTCGCCGTTCACCTTTCTGAGGGTCTCGGCTTTGCGGCATGGATCGTCGGGCTGATTCTCGGTCTGCGCATGGCTTCCCAGCAGGGGATGTTCTTCGTCGGTGGCAGCCTTGCCGACCGGTTCGGTGTCAGGCGGATCGTCCTCATCGGAATCGCCGTGCGAATCGTCGGGTTCATCGCCGTCGGTTTCGCCGAATCCCTTGTCGGAGTTGTTGTCGGCGTGCTGCTCATCGGGTTGGCGGCCGCCCTGTTCGCGCCTGCGGTCGAAGCGGCAAATGCCAGCTATGGTGCGCTGCTGGAGCGGCAGAACATCATGCGCCGCACCGAGCTGTTCGGCCTCGAGCAGATGTGCAGCCGCACCGGAACCGTTCTCGGGCCACTCCTGGGCGCAGCTTTGCTCGGCGTTCCATTCGCGTGGACCACCTGCTCGGCCGCGGTGCTCTTCGCGGGATTGTGGGTCGCATTCTTCTGCTGGTTCCCTGCGTCCGTGACAACTTCGGGGGTGGAACCCGGGACCGTGGTGACACCGGATCGGCGACTGCGGACAGTATGGCGGTCGGTGTTGTCGCACAGGGCTTTTCTTGCCTACGCCGCACTGTGCGCGGCGCAGCTGTCGGCGTACAGCTTGTTGTATCTGATGCTGCCCGCTGAACTCGAGAGCATCGCCGGCAACCAGAGCGCATTGGGCTGGTTCTATGCCGCAGCAGCGTTGATGGTCATCGTCTGGCAACGACCGGTGGTCCGGCTCGTTCATCGCCTCGGCCATCCCCGGTCGGTGGTCGGCGGTCTCGCCGTGATGGCAGTGTCATTCCTTGTGCCTGCCGCCGCAGACGGGCTCACCCACAAGACCGCATGGCAATACGCCGCGGTCGCCGGATGGGTTGCACTGCTCCACATCGGCCAGATGTTGATGGTGCCCCCGATGCGCGACACCGTCGCAGCCCTTGCCGGAGAACACAATCTGGGCGCGCACTTCGGAATGCTCAACAGCATCGCCGGTCTCGGGTGCCTGATCGCCTCTGTCGGAGTCGGGGGCCTGTACGACCTGACATCAGAGGCCGACCTCGCGACGGCGCTGGTGTGGTGCGCCGTGACGGCGGCGGTGGCCGGCGCCGTCGGCGGCCTCATGCTGTGGTACCGGCGTCACCCTGACGCCGGACCGGTAGCGATTGCCGTCTAGGTCCAGATCGGCGCCTCGTTGATCTGGTCGACGAAAGCGTCGAGAACAAACGGGATGGTCAACGGGTTCGGCATCGACACCGCATCGGAGACAATCGGATCCAGCTTGACGAGCCCACCCGAGCGCACCACATCCAGTCCCATGAACAGCGGCGATGCCTCCATCTGAACCCTTGCCCGTTCCCAGTTGTCGAACAACAGCAGGTCGCACTCGAGCAACGAGACGTTTTCCGCCGAGATGTCGACGTAGAGTTTGTCACCGAACTTGTCGGCGATCCCGACGGGTGGCACAAACCCCAATCCCGTCAGCAATTGGGCACGCGCGGACGAAGGGCTGTACGCACGAAGATTGCCATCGGCCCACCGAGCGACCACGGTGGCGGTGCGCCCGACGAACTGCGGATTCTGTTCGCGCCGTTCGACGATGAGGCTCTCGGTGTCCTCGACAGCCTGCGCGGCAGCCCCGGGCAGCCCGACGGCGGCGCCGATCCGGTTGGTGACGTCTTGCCACGGCAACACCCAGTCGGTCTGATCGGCCGCATGCAACACCGTCGGAGCTATACCGGACAACTGCCCGTAGGTCGATGCGTCGATCGCATTGTTCACTGCCACAATGAGATCGGGTTGCGCAGCTGCCACTGCGGAGATACTGAAGTCAGAGGTCGCGTTCTCCAGCGCTTCGGGATCTGCGCCGGCCACGCGAGGCTCGGCCCACCGCCCGATTCCGTCATCGGTGGATCCGGTCCACACCGGGACCAACACAGGAATGACACCCAGCGACAAGAGCACGTCCGCGTCGCCAATTCCGACCACCGCGATGCGTGTGGGTGCTTGTTCGATGGTCGTCGAGCCGTGGACGTGGTCGATGGTCACCGGGAATGCGCCGGGCTCGGCGGACACGGCGACGTCCGAATCGGTTGAGTCGCTGCTCGACGAACATCCGGCAACCACAACGCCGGCTGCCGCGGTCAAGGTCAACGTCAACATCTGCCGACGATTCATCACATACATCCCAAAGCCACCTTCTCGAGCGTCAGTTAAGTATGGTCACCCTAACTTATTGACCGATGGCGGGGTCAACGTCTCTATGACCGCAGGTGAGCCAGCACCGCGAGCACTCGCCGGTGTCCGGTGTCGGAGGTGGTCAGTCCGAGCTTGGCGAAGATGTTGCCGATGTGTTTGCTCACCGCGGTGTCGCTGACCACCAGCTTCCGAGCGATGTCGGCGTTTCCGAGGCCTTCGGCCATCAACCGCAACACCTCCGATTCGCGAGGGGTGAGCGATCGGATCGGGTCGTCGGCTCGGCGACGGCTCATCAACTGCGACACCACTTCCGGGTCCATCACCGTTCCGCCCGCGACCACGCGTTCGAGCGCGTCGACGAACTCTTCGACTTTGCCGACCCGCTCCTTGAGCAGATACCCCACCCCCGACGCACTGCCCGCCAGCAGTTCGCCGGCGTATCTGTCCTCGACGTAGGCGGACAGGACCAGCACGGGGAAGTTGGCGACCCGGCGGCGTGCCTCGATGGCCGCCTTCAATCCCTCGTTGGTGAACGTCGGCGGCATGCGGACGTCGAGCACTGCGCCGTCGGGCGGGTCCGCGTCAAACGACTCGAGGAACTGCTCGGCATCTGCGACCGCAGCGGTCACCTCGATCCCGACGCTACGCAGCAGCAGCGCGAGCCCCTCCCGCAGCAGGGAGTCGTCCTCGGCGATCAAAATCCGCATGGGAGCTCCACTTCGAGTTCTGTCGGCCCGCCTGCAGGGCTGTTCAACGTCATCGTTCCCTCGAATGCTGCCACGCGGCGGCGAATTCCCGACAGCCCACTACCCGCGGTCTCCTCGGCCCCGCCGCGGCCGTCGTCGACAACAGTGATGACCATCGTGTTCCCGTTGTCGTCGCCGCGAGTGCTGATGGTCAGGTGCACGGTCTCGGCGCCGCTGTGCTTGGCCACGTTGGTCAACGCTTCGGCCACCACGAAGTAGGCGGCAGCTTCCACCGCGGCTGGTGCACGCAGCAGGTTCCGCACATCCAGGACGCAGGTGATCGAGGAGCGTCCGGCCAGAGCTGCGACTGCCCCTTCGAGGCCGAGCTCATCGAGGATCGGCGGATAGATGTCGTGCACCAGGGTCCGCAGTTCCGACAGGGCATCGGATGCGGCGTCTTGCGCCCGAAGCAGTTGCGGTAGAGCTTGTTCGGGGTCGACACGCAGCGAACGTTCAGCCAGACCGAGCATCATCACCACCGCGACCAACCGATTCTGGGCACCGTCGTGCAGATCGCGTTCGATGCGCCGCAATTCGGCGGCGTGTGCATCGAGCGCCGCGGCACGACTTTCGGTCAGCGCCGTAACCCGTTGCGTCAGTTCGGTTTCACGCCTTGGTGCAAGGAGTTTGGTGGCCATGCCCGCGATTGCACGTGCCAGCGCAGGGATCAGCCACCACGCGATCACCGTGTAGGCGAGCGCGATGAACGGCATGGTGGCGGCCAAGGGCCACGACGTGACCAGATAGATGTTTCCCACCGGCTCGTCGGCGGGCATCGCCCACCAGTACGCCGGAATCAACATCGAGTTGATGGCCGCCAGCGGCAGGACCACGGCAACGAACCCTGCGACGAGTGCAGCGAATGCGTGGCCGCTGACCCATGCCAGGTCGCGGCGAAAGGGCGATGACCACAACATGGTTCGTAGATCGCTGAATCCCAGGCGATCCTCCATCGGAGGGTATCGCTCCGGAATCACGACGCCGGTGTAGCGCCCGGTGCGACGACGCGCCTCGCCCGCCCAGAAGCGCGACACCCGCACGTAAGCGGGAACCAGCAGCCATCCGACGAAGAGGATCAGCAACGGCGCGATGATCAGCGCGCCGAACACGAACACCAACGACACCAGCGCCGCGGCGCCTTCGACCATCAAGAAACGACATGCCCGCCACCACTTCGCGGCCTGTTCGCTTCGACTCATCGCTCCAGGATGCCGTAACCACCGCGCGAAAACGGTATAGCGGGCTACACCATTGGTTGGGTGGCCAGCGGGATGGTCCGGTGGCTCGCTGATTCATAGCGTTGCTGACATGACTTCAACAGCACCCGTTCAACCCCTGAAATCGTTGACGCCGACACCCGCGCTGCGCCTGGACAACGTCACCAAAAGCTATTCATCAGGCCGTGGCCAGATCACCGCGCTGGACTCCGTCAGTCTCACGTTGCCGCCGCGGGGATTCACCGCGATCATGGGCCCGTCCGGCTCGGGCAAAAGCACGTTCCTGCACTGTGCTGCCGGACTCGACCAACCCACCAGTGGCTCGATCTGGCTGGGAGACACCGAGATCAGCGCCCTCAAGCAGAAGGCGCGCACCACATTCCGACGCGACCACATCGGCTTCGTGTTCCAGGCCTACAACCTGCTGTCGTCGCTGACCGTGGAGCAGAACGTCACATTGCCGCTCCTGCTGGCCGGCCGAACCGCTGATCGCGCGCGCGTGGAGAACGCGCTGGCGTCGGTGGGGCTCGCGAAGATGAGCCGACGTCGTCCCGCCGAACTCTCCGGCGGGCAGCAACAGCGGGTCGCCATCGCGCGTGCGCTCATCACCCGACCGCGTGTCATCTTCGCCGACGAACCCACCGGAGCGCTCGACAGCCGGACCGGTCATCAGATCCTCGGGCTCCTGCGCGGTGCGTCTACCGAATTGGGACAGACGGTGGTGATGGTCACTCACGATCCGATCGCCGCGGCGCAAGCCGACCGCGTCTTGTTCCTCGCCGACGGCCGCCTGGCCGGCCACCTCGAAGGACCGACCGCCGAGGCCATCGCTCAGTCGCTCACCGACCTCGGGCAGTGGTGACGATGCAACATTCACGCATGGGCAGCATCGCTGCCGCGAACCTGAGAGAACATCGCAACAGCTTCACGGCCGTATTCGTCACGGTCTTCTCCGCCGCCCTCTTGGTGTGCGCACTCGGAGTGCTGTTCGAGTCCGGGATACGCGGAGGCGTCACACCGCACCGCCTTTCCGGCGCCGACGTGGTGGTCGGGGCTCCGCAATCACTCGACATCACCGAGGACGTCGACCAGCCCTACATCGAACGCGCGCGGCTTCCCGAATCGACGGTCGCCGAACTCTCGGCGCTACCCGGCGTCCGGTCGGCGGTCGGCGACATCAGCGCTCCCCTCACAGACGACGACGGGCGCGCGTTCGATGCGCACGGATGGTCGTCGGCGGTTCTCGCGCCGTACAGCATCACAGCCGGCCACCCACCGGCCGGACCGGACGAGGTGGTGATGACAGGTGCAACTGACCTGGGCCAGAAGGTGACGCTGCGACACGGCGGAGTCGCCCACGCGTACACCGTGGTGGGTGTGGCCGGCACATCCACATCCGAACCCGGTGGCCGCCCGGCGACGGTGTTCCTGAACGACGTTCAGATGCAGCAACTCTGGCCGCATACCGGCACGGTGGCGACGGTCGGTCTGATCGCACAGGACGGGGTGGACGCCGAGACGCTCGCCTCCCGAGTTCGTGACCACCTGCCCGGAGTGGAGGTGGACACCTACACCGGTCCGGCACGTGCGGACGCCGAGTACGTCGACATCGGCGCGGCGCGCGCCGAGCTGGTGGCGCTCAGCTCGGCACTTGCCGGGGTGGCCTTGATGATCGCTGTGTTCGTCGTGTCGAGCACGCTGTCGTTGTCGGTCCAGCAGCGCCGCCACGACTTCGCGCTGCTGCGGGCGACCGGCGCCACGCCGCGTCAGATACACAAACTGATCGGCGCCGAGACGTGGGCCATCGCCTGTGTGGCGGCTCTTTTAGGAGTGGCACCCGGCTATCTGCTGGCCGGTGTCCTGCGGGGCCGATTCGCCGACGCCGGCATCGTGCCGCCGGACTTCGCGCTGACCTACGGACCGGTCCCGGCTCTTGTCGCAGTCGCCGCTGCGGTCGCGACCGCCCGGCTCGCTGCGGCTGTCTCCGCTCGACGACCGGCTCGCCTCGACCCCATCGATGCGCTGCGCGAGTCGGCGGTCGAGCCGGAGAAGCTGAGCCGGACCCGCGTGATCCTCGGACTGGCGGTCGGGGTGAGCGGGCTGGTGACTGCAACCCTGCCTGCCTTCATCCCCGGACCTGCGGCGATGGCCGGTGCCGGGGGGTCTGCGGTTCTCCTCGTCATCGCTCTCGCCCTTCTGGGTCCGGCCCTCGTCTCGGGCGCCATGCGCGTGGTCTCCGGCCCGATGCTGCGCACCGGTTCGGCCGGGCCGGTGTTGGCGGCCGCCAACCTCAACGCCCATGGACGCCGGCTTGCCGCGGCGATCACGCCGCTGGCGTTGGCGATCGCGATCGGGGCGGTGCAACTGTTCAGCCAGAGCACGGTGACCGCAGCAGCCGAACGCCAATCCGAGAGCGGCACCACGGCCGATCTGGTCGTGACCGGCCCCGGCGGCATCAGCCCCCAACTCGCCGCGACGATCGACTCGATGGACGTCGTGCGTGCGGTGAACCCGATCATCCACACCAAGGCCCTGTTCACCACGGACAGTTCCGAGGCCCCGACCACCGAGGCGTATCCCGTGCAAGGCATCGACGCCGCGAGCGCCACTGCCACGATGGATCTCGATGTCCGGGAGGGCGACCTTCAGCAGCTGACCGACGGCGCGGTGGCGCTCAGCCGCGACGCATCGTCGGCGATGAGCGCGGACGTCGGAGACACCGTGACGCTGCGGATGGGTGATGGCGCTGTGATCACACCACGGGTTGTCGCCACCTACGACCGCGGTCTCGGCTTCGGCGACGTGACCCTCCCGGCAGCACAGGTACGTGAGCACACGACAACCGGGCTGGTCGACCAGGTGTTGGTGTCGGCGGCACCGGGACGGGTCGACGAGGCGCAGCGGGCCATCGTAGCCACTGGTGGCATGACCGTGATGAGGAGCGACGGATTCGCCGGGGCCATTCGGCAGGACCAGCGGGCGCAGGACTCGGTGAACGTCGTGGCGCTCGCGGTGCTGCTGGGTTTCCTCGGCATCGCGGTGGTCAACACCCTGGTGCTGATGACCTCGGCGCGGCGTCGCGAGTTCGCATTGCTGCAACTGCTCGGTGCGGGTCCACGGCAGGTACGCGGCATGATCCGTCTCGAGTCCCTGATCGCGGTGGCGGTCGCGGCATTCGCGGGCACGGTGATCGCCTACCCACCTCTGGCCGGGATCGCGATCGCGGTGTCGGGCGTACCGCTCCCCGTCTTCTCGCCATCAGCCTTCGGGGTCGTCGTCGGCGCCACAACCGTGCTGGGCTTCACCGCCATCACTCTGACGGCCCGCCGGTCGATACGCCTTGAGCGCCAGGTCAGAGGCCTTTAGCTCGTTTCACGATCAATAACAGTAGGTTAAAACCTTGTGCACAACAGGTGACCCGTGAGCCGCCGACAAGGGACAAAGAAGCGACTTCCGCATTACCACGGGCATTAGACGGCGCGACTTATGTTGCCGCAGAATGTTATTGAATCCTTACGGACACCACAGCCCGCCGACGGCCTATGGCAGCCCTCGTCGTGCGGTGGCTCGCAGAAGCTGCCACAATGTCATCCGGGTTCACACTCTAGAACTGCAGCGGTGTAATCCGACCGTGGTCAACCCGTCCACGGTCCAACTGAACACGAAAGGAAAGTCATGACCTCGACTTTCGAACTTGCATTGCTTGACGTCTTCCAGTTCCTCATCGACAACGCTGAGTTCCTCGGCGGCCTCGCAGGCTGATTCGGTTCTCGAACCGACGCTTGCCCCGATCCGCGTCCGCGGGTTCAACCCGTCTCAGCCGGATCGAACGGTTTTGCATCATGCCCCGCTCTGTACAGAGCGGGCATGGTTGTCTCTCAAGGGTCTAGAACCTTGCCGATTCTGATAATTGACAGCCCTGCGGCATCCGCTGTAGCCGAGCTCAGGTGGTCGTGGGCACAGGAATCTGACGATGCCATCGGCCCATGGCGTGGTGAACCCAGTTTCATTGCGGCCGTCAGGTCATGGACCGACGACCCCCAGCGCACGGTCTGGGTTGCGCACGCACCGGACCAGGCCGTCGGAATGGTGTGCCTGACCGAATACACGCGCATGCCGAGCCCCAGGACCAGCGCGGCCGGCAGCTGGGGCTATCTCGGCCACCTTTTTGTACGGCCCGAGTACCGAGGTGCCGGAATCGGCGCGCAACTGGTTGACTGTGTTCTCCGCGCTGCAGAGCATCGCGGATACCGCAAAGTGATTCTTTCCCCCACCGAGCGGTCGATACCGCTGTATTCACGGCATGGGTTCACCCGCGACAATGATGTGATGGTGCGGTGACCCGTCCTCCTTCCGGCCCCAGGCGATGTCCGTGTACCAGTGGGCTGATCTGGGACGACTGCTGCGGACCTCTGGTGTCCCGGGTCCGTAAGGCGCCGACCGCCGAGGCGCTGATGCGTTCTCGGTTCAGTGCGTTCGCCGTGGGTGATGCGGACTACCTGTTGCACAGCTGGCATCCCCGGACCCGGCCCGACGTGCTGGACCTCGACGCCACGATGCGGTGGTACCGACTCGACATCGAGTCCACGTTGCACGGGTCGCTCTTTGATTCCGTCGGCGAGGTGGAGTTCACCGCGTTCTACCGGATCAAAGGTTCAGGCGCGGGCACGTTGCACGAACGGAGCCGGTTCGAGAGGCACGAAGGTCGCTGGGTGTACGTCGACGGTGTGGTCGCGCCGGACTGACCACCTGGCCACCTCAGTGGGTCTGTTCGGCGTCAGTGGGTCTGTTCGGCGTCGTGGTCGGGGGTGACGTGCCGTCCGGCCAGGTCGTGGAGTGCGATGAACACGCGCTTGGATGCCTCGGCCCACGGCATGAGGATCGGGAACACATGAAACATGCCGCGCTCTTCCATCGCGTGCACCTTGACTCCGGCTTTGTCCAAGCCGTCGGCGAACTTCCTGATCCCGTCGCGAAACATCTCGTCGCCGCCCCAGCACACAAAGGTCGGCGGAAACCACTCCGGATCTGCCATGGCGTACACCGCAGACACACGCTCGTCGTTCGGCTGGACGCCTTGCAGATACGGGGTCACCGGAATGTTCCAGGGCAGGATGTCGTACTGGGCGTTGTCGGTGATCGACGGATGATCGAGCTCGAGATCGATCTCCGGAGAGAACAGGGCCAACGCGGCCGGAACGGGCAGTGATCGGGAATGCAGATACGAGATCAGGGATGTCGCGAGGCCGCCGCCACCGGAGTCACCGGCAACCACGAGGTGCTCCGGGTCGACCCCGCGGTCGAGGAGACCTTGGAAGACGTCTGCCGCATCGTGCACACCGGCCGGGAACGGGAACTCCGGTGCCATCCGATAGTCGGCGATGAACACCTCATAACCAGTGTTCTTCACCAACGATGCTGCGAATGCTGCGTACATGATGGGGGACGTGCCGATGTATCCACCGCCGTGCAGGTAGAGGATCGTGGCGCCGATCGTCTGCTTGTCTTCGCAATTGTCCACGTAGGCATCCGAACTGGCCTTGGCACGACACCAGATGCCGTCGACCCCGCCGATCGTGTCATGTGTGATCTCGACGCTGTCGGTGAGCTCGATGAACGGAGGCATGACGACGCGGCAGATGTCGTCGAGGATCTTCTCCATCGACCTGAACTCCTCGATGGGCAGCCCCATCGAGTAACCCATGAACGATCGGACGACCTGACGGGTGACCGACTGGCCGAGGTTGTCCAGCAAGCCACCGGGTCCCTGCCACGGGCGTCGAAACGGCACTCTGGCAAGGCCGTTCAGCAAGCTCTCGGCCAGCCCGACGACAGTCAGGGCAGTAACCGGCATGGACGCCGTCTGGACCTCGGGCCGGTCAGCCATCACCATGTCGCCCATCCTAAGGCCGGCCGGGGATCGGGGCCGAAGTCGCTACGTCGACACCTTTGTCGTCCGATCATGGTGTCGGCCGGGTCCTCAGCGCATCGAGCATGCGCACGAGCGTGTTGCATGCATCTGCCAGCGCAGCGTCCCGATCGGTAGTGGACGCAATCCACAGTGCCGCTTCGTTCATGGCGCCGGTCAACAGTGCGTGGCACGCTCCTACCGACATCACTTTTAGCAGGCCGGCCGACTCGAGTTCGGCCAGCACGTCGAGCAACATACGGCCCGAGTTGCTCGCGTCTTCCGCGCGCCAGGTGTCCCAGCCCAGGACGGCGGGAGCGTCGATGAGCATGATCTGCCTCGCGTCGTCGCGGACACTCGCTTCCAGGAATGCACGGCATCCGACTTCAAGCGCCCGCCACGAGTCATCGATTCCCGCGGTCGCGTGGTCGACGGCGATCCCAACACGTCGCTGTGTCTCGGTATGGACTGCCCGGAAGAGCCCCGTCTTGCTCTGGAAGTGGTGATAGACAGCCCCTCTGGTGACACCGGCCGTCGCGGCAATGTCCTCGAGCCCGACCGCGGCATACCCCTGAACGGCGAAAGCTGTTCGCGCCGTTGCCAAGATCCGTGCCGCGGTCTTCTCACTCTGCTCTTTGGTCGCGCGCGGCATCGTTGTCGCACCTTTCGTTCGGGACTTGTTGCCGACTATACATTCTCCGTGTATGTATAAAGGAGTCCGTTTACATACACAACGTATCTATAGGAGAGATCACCATGGCGATCACCAGCTTGTATCCCGTACTCATGACCGATGACGTGGCCACCACCGCGGCCTTCTTCCGCACCCACCTCGCTTCGAGACGACGTTCGAAGCCGACTGGTACGTAAGCCTCGTTCGCGACTCGTTCGAGTTGGCCGTTCTCGACGCCGGCCACGAGACCATCCCCACGGAACACCGCAACCGGCCGGCAGCCGGGCTCCTGATCAACCTGGAGGTGGACGATGTGGACGCGGAGTACCGGCGCCTGGTCACCGAGGGCCCGCTGACCGCGTCGCTGCCCATCCGCTCAGAGGACTTCGGACAACGTCACTTCATTGTCGACGGGCCGGACGGCGTATTGATCGATGTCATCACCCCCATTCCGCCCGCTGACGATTTCGTGGACAAGTTCGCCTTGGCAGACGCGGACTGACCCATCACTCGTCCATCGCGATCAAGGCCGGCCGCAGTACCGAATATGCCCACGACTCCAGCGTGGTCGGGGTGGTGCTGATGACGTCGCGACGGTTCTCCGGTAAGAAGTCGCCGCGGAAGCCGCGCAACATGCCGACAACCCCGTGCACCTGGGCAGCCGTCATTCCGAAGTTCGCGAGTTGCTGTGCCACAACATCATCCAATACCTGCTGGGCAACGATCTCGCGGCCCGACGCGGTGGAGAGAATGTCTGCAACCTCGCTGAACGACAAGTCGGCCGGACCCAGGACGCCTTGCGTGTGGCGTCCCGCCCAATCGTCCGACAAGAGTCGGGCGACAGCAACATCCCCGACGTCCCGGGGGTCGACAAACGAAATCCGTTGGTCGAGAGGCAGCGTGGTGGCGAGAACCCCATTCCGTAGGCTCTCCAAGTCCATCAACAAGTTCGTGAAGAAATACCCACATCGCAAGTGAGTGACAGCAGCGCCAGTGCCGTCGAGGCGGTCCTCGGTCTTCCCCAGCCCGTCGATCTCACCGAAACCATGCCTTGCCTCTGCGCCCACGCTGCTCTGGAACACCACGCGCTCGATGCCGCATTCCACGATGGCGCGGGCGGCGCTGGCACCCATGCGGTCGTACCCCGCGACCGGGTCATCGTCGTCGGTCGGTGGATCGACCCAGTAGAGAGCCCGCGCCCCTGAGCAGGCCCGCGCGACCGCGGGGGCGTCGCCGAGATCCACCTCGACGATGTCCGCCTTTGTATGTATTGCAGCTGGGACTTTCGCGGCATCCCGCACCAGCAATCTCGGACGTACCCCAGCCTGGATGAGCAGCTGCGTCACTCGCGACCCGACCCGACCGGTTGGGGTTGTCACCACAATCGTCATGACGTCACCTTCCTTCTGCACTCGCGTGTCGACATGATGCAACACAGCACCGACAAATCAGTTACCTCAGCAAACGGGCAGGCTGAACGTTGGCTTCCTGATCCGAATGTCTGCTTCTGCCAGTCTCTTCCGGCCGAGCGGTTGGCCAGCGCGGGGCGGCACGGGCACGACTTGGGAGGGTCACCGGGCAATCGATCCGCCCGACCGATGAGTGCAGAGGCGCCCGACAACGGCTATCCGGCCACAAGTGACGGGACCCCTTGATGCCTTAGAGCCACACTGTCACGCACCGCTTGCACCGGCAACATGTCAGACCCGGTCGATAGACTGGACAGTTCGGAGTTGCCAGTCCCCCAAAGATGTTGGGCGGCAACAAAATTAGCTCTTTCGAACACTTGTGCGAACGGTGCGTTTGTTCTATCGTTGCGTCATGGATATCGGGGGAATCCGCACAGCGATGGCTGTGGTCGCGCAGGGGCCACCACCTGAGGCCGATGATGAATTGGCCGGACAGGTGGTGGCGTTGATCAAGATTCGCCATCTCGTTGATCACGTCTTGTCGGTGTGGGTGGGCGCACTGGACCGTCGGGGCGTGGCCAAGAGATCTGGTGAGTCGTCCACCGCGTCGTTGCTGATGGCCGGCGGGCTGGCGCCGGGGTGCGCGCACCGGATGGTGCGGGTCGGCCGGGCGTTGGTGTCGCTGCCCCGGGTGGCCGATCACGCTGCGGACGGTGATTTCTCAGGCGAGCAGGTCGATGCGATCGTGCGGGGTATCGCACATGTGGAACGTGCTGTCGCGCAGTTGCCTGGCCCTGCGCGTGAAGCATGCGTGAATCGTCTGTTGGGGCAGGCGTGGTCTGGTGCAACGCCTACCGAGATCGGGGAACGAGCCCGGGGAGACGCATTCGCCCTGGCTGTTGATTCCGGTGGCGTGCCGGTGGCGGAGAACAACGAGCTGAACACTCTGTCGCTAGGCCAGAGTCCCGATGGACGGATGCGCGGCAGGTTCGATGTCGATGCGATTCTCGGCGAGAAACTGTTGACGGGCCTGGACCCCCTGACTCGGCCGATTCCGGGCGAGGATGGCACACCTGACCAGCGATCGACGGCGCAACGAATGGCGGAGGGGCTCGAGCGGTTGATCGACGCGTACCTGCAGGCCGAAGATCGGCCCACGGTCGGTGGTGTGCGTCCTCATCTGACGATGACCGTCGATGCCCGCGAGTTGGCCGGGGAAGGTGCAGCTCCACCTGATCCGGCCGCGTCGGCCGACGAGTACACCCGGTTCCTCGACGACAAGGGGTTTCGGTCCGCGTTCCGGTTGCAGTGGATGGGTCCGGTCAGTGGCCGAGCGGCGCAGATGCTGGCCTGCGATGCGACGTTGACGTCGATGATCTTGAACGGCGAGCGGGTACCGCTTGATGTCGGCCGCGAGCATCGCACGGTCACCCCGGCAATCCGTAAAGCGTTGCTGGCACGGGACTGTGGGTGCGCGTTCCCCGGCTGCGGGCGGCCCGCCGGATGGACCGATGCCCACCACATCGAGCACTGGTCAGCCGGCGGGAGCACCAGCCTCAGCAATACCGTCCTGCTGTGCCGGCACCATCACCGGATGATCCACCACCACGGATGGTCCGTCGCCATAGGCAACGATGGGCATCCGTGGTTCACGCCGCCCAAAAGTGTTGACCGCGAGCGAAAGCCGATACCTGCGCATCACCGGACCACCAACACACCGGCAGCAGCCTAGAACGCTCGCCTACACCGTCACCAAGTGACCTGGATCTGCTCTTTGACAACTCAATAGTGTGAAGGCGAGTTGGGTGCTCAGGTTTGCAAAGGCAACAGTTCGTCGACCATCTGGTCGAGGAACTCGGCGATCGACTCGACGGGCACCACCGGGCGCACCACGAACTTGGTGATACCGGCGTCGACGAAACGGCTGACTTCGGAACGCGCCTCGTCCCAGCCCCGGCACACCAGCAGTTGCGGATCGGCGAGATCCTTTCGCCGACGTGCAACAGCGGCGATCACGGTGTCGACGGCGGTGTCGTCGGAACCGTGCGGTGCGACGATGAGATTCGTGCCGTAGTGGTCGGGCTCCACCTCCCGGCCGGCCTCTGAGGCAGCGGCTTCGATCTGCCGTCGACAGTCTGCGGCCTCGCCGGGAGTGACGAAGCTGCCCAGCCACCCGTCGGCCAGTCGCCCGATCCGATTCATGCTGACCGGGAGGCGCCCGCCGAGCCACAAGTCGAGTGGTTTTGCTGGGCGCGGGCCCACAGTTGCCTCGTCGAGGTGAAAGAAGCTGCCCTCGAAGGTCACCGACGGTTCGGTGAGCAACGCCCTCACCACGGAGAGTGCCTCCTCGAAGACTGCGCCGCGCTGACCGGGAGGTACGGGGTACATCGTCCGGTCGGACACCGTCGCCGGTTGAACGCCGAACGCCGGGAGAATCCGGCCCGGAGCGGTCGCTGCGAGGCCGGCCAACTGCGCGGCGACCAGCGCCGGGTTACGGCCGGGCAGGACCAGCACCCCGGTGCCGAGTTTCAACTTCTCGGTTCGGCCCGCGGCGTAGGCCAGCCCGATCAGCGGATCGACGTGATGTGCAGATGAGGCCTGATCCGACAGCCACAGCGAGTCGATGCCACGTCGTTCGGACTCGTCGACGAGCTCCGCCAGGGCGGGACCTGCCGCGAGCGACCGGTCCTTGGACGAGACAACTCCGACTCCTATGCGAACCTTCATCCGCCAACGGTCGCACATCGCTGCGTGGGCCGAAGCAACCGTCAGGGTGTGGTGGCGAGTGTTGCCCCGTCGGTCACCGGCCGGCTGCCGTTCGTGGCGGGACGGGTCCGGTCGATGATCGCGGCCGCGACATGCGCCGCATCTCGGTCGATCCCATGGAACCGACCCGACCCCCACGTGTACATCCAGGGCAACCCGATGAACGAGAGCCCCGGAACGGCAGTGATCCCTCGCGTCTGCATCGGGCGGCCGGCACCGTCGAACACGCTGGCCTCGATCCACCGGTAGTCGGGCCGGTAGCCGATCGCCCAGATGATGCTGGTGACACCCGCCTCGGTCAGATCGAGCGAGGTGGGCTCGGAGTCCGGTTCCCATACCGGCTGGTACCGGGTCGCCGGCGGTGCGTCGATGCCCTCGCGTTCGATGTGCCGGTCGATGTCCTGGCAGATCGAGTTGTACACGGCGTCAGCTGAATCGAGGGAGGCACGAAGGGTCGGCGCGAACTCGAGCCTTGCGTCTTTGCCGTTCTCCAACAGCCCGTACAACTTCATCCCTTGCGACGCGAACTCGCGCAGATCGATGTCGCGGCCACCATCGCGGCCGGTGACGTAGTGATTGGTCTTCTCGCGCGCGGCCTGGCCGCCGGGATACTCCTGCACACCGATGTCGTAGACGCCCATGTCGGCGAGCCAAGTCATGCAATCCCGACCCCGGTAGAAGCGCGCAACGCGGGGCGCCTTCCCCATCGCCAGATGCACCTGACGCCCGGCCAGGTGCAGGTCTTCCGCAATCTGCGCACCGGACTGGCCCGTGCCGACGACCAGTACGGCTCCCTCGGGGAGTTGCTCCGGTTTGCGATATTCCTCCGAATGGAGCTGCACCACAGCGGGGTCCAGAGAAGCGGCATACGGCGGCACCACCGGGACGGGGTATCCGCCCGTCGCGACCACTACGTCGTCACACGTCACCGTCTCCGACCCGGCCCCCGACAGCAAGGTCAGCTCGAAACCGCCGCTGTGGGCCTGACGAAGCCGGGTCACCCGGGTGTTGGTGCGCAGCGGAGGGGTGAAGGTATCGAGCCAGCCGTTCAGCCACTCGACCACCTCGTCACGTTTCATGAAGCCGTCGGGATCCGAGCCCGCATATGGGTAACCCGGAAGTCGGCAGTGCCAATTGGGTGTCACAAGCGTGAAGTTGTCCCAGCGGGTGTCGGACCACGCGTGCACGGGCGTCTTGGCCTCGACGACGAGGTGCTCGATGTCCTGGCGCCCCAGATACCAGCTGACCGAGAGACCGGCCTGCCCACCGCCGACGATCACCACCGGAATGTGTTTTGCTGCCTCAGGCATGTGCCAACTCCCGCCAGGTCGCGGTCCGGGCTTCGTCGAGTTCGGTCACCCGGGAGTACACGTCCGGTCGGCGATCACGGAGATGGAACATACCGCCCCGCATCTGCTCGAACGCGGCCGTGATGTCCACTTCGGCCACCGCCATACCGCTGCCGAGCAGAGTGGTCGCCAGGATGTTCCCGCCGGGGTCGACCACCTTGGCGTTACCCACGTAGTTGAGAGACCCGAACGTGCCCGACTGGTTGGACGCGACCCAGAACACCTGGTTGTCCAGGGCTCGGGCGATGTCGAATTGGTTGAACCGGTAGGTCCACCGGTCCTCCTGCAGGTTGTCGGCGCGAGCGGTTCGGGCGGCCGGCCAGGCCGACAGACTAGCGATGATCTCGGCACCGTCGAGCGCCATCACGCGTGCGGCTTCGGGAAATGCCTTGTCGTAACAGATCTGCAGCCCGATGCGGCCCAACGGCGTCTCGAAAACGGGATACCCGTCTCCGGCGGAGTACGACATGTTCTCGCCGAGCGGCTGATGCACCTTGCGGTAGGTGCCGTAGATCTGACCACCGTCGAGCAGCGCCGCGGCGTTGTACCGCGTTTCCCCGTCGTCTGCCAGCTCGCAGAAACCGATCGCCACCACGAGGTCGCCGACGATGCTCTGCACCTTCTGCAGTTCGGGTCCGTTCACCGAGATGGCCGGCGGCAGTGACCGATTGGTGTTCTTGACGGTGTCACCGTGATTGCCCAGCGACGACAGGTAGCCCCCTATCGCCGCCTCGGGCAGGGCCAAGAAGTCGACGCCCTGCTGCCTGGCCTGGTCGGCAAGCGTGGCGATCAGGGCATAGTTCTGGTCGAGATCGCGCGTGAAGTTTGCGGAAACGCCTGCGAGGATGGTCATTTCGGCGTCCTCAGACCATGTACGTGGAGTTGATGATGGCACCCTTACGGGCGTAATGAATCAACGCATCCTGCACATCAAGCGGATGAGCCGGAATCACACCCTCGATCAAATCCTCCTCACGACCACCATGAAGTGCCAACCCGAACCGACAGCAATACACCGTCCCACCCTCACCGATGAACGTTGCCAACGAATCATTGATGTTCTGCTCCCCCGGGAAACCCGAATCACCCGTCGTCGGAAAACCACGCGTCGCCAGACAGTTGATCGCACCAGGGCCATAAAAATACAACGCCGACTCAAACCCCTTCCGCACGCCCGCGTCGCCTGCAACACCGCCACGAAGCTCACCGACGACTCATGAGCAATCCCATGAACCAACGTGAAGTACGTTTCCCCGTTCTCGGCCTGATAATCCGGGAACAACTTCGTCCCCCCATAAATGTTGCTGCCCTTGGGCAACGACGGATGCGGGATCTCAGCCAAAGACTTCTTGATATTCTCGGCGATGGTCTGATCGATATCGGACATGGCGTCTCCTGACATGGTGCGATCAAAGGCAGTGCGGGACTTGGGTTTCACTAGGCGCGCGGCACATCGATGTGCTGCGTTAGGCCTTGTACCAAGTACAGGCCCGATCCATTTCCGGATGGTCACGCCGGGACTAACAGGTTGTTTCGTGGTGCTCTCAGCCCAGTCGGACATGTATCTGACCACAGGCGTTTCCGGTCTTGACCGATTCGCGGCACGCAGCTTGATTCATCAGTAAGGTGGCATAGGTCACAGCAAGTGCATGGTCCGGGACTGGGTCACAGTGCCAGGCCGCGAGCAGAGAGTTACCGCGATGAAAACCAAGGCCGCAATCCTGACCGAGTTGAACACCGACTGGAAGATCGATGAGATCGATCTCGGTGACCCGGTCGCCGGAGAGGT
>NZ_AYTE01000008.1:0-21736 GCF_000506245.1 Williamsia sp. D3
GCGCGCACGTCGTGTACCCGCACGCCCCACGCACCTCCCGCGGCCGCGAGTGCGGTCAGAGCGGCGGTGGCGATCTCGCGGCCATCCGGCGGACGTGGGTTTCCGTCTCGATCGGCGAGCAGGGTACCGAGAAAACGCTTGCGTGACGCCCCGATCAGTACGGGAAAACCGAGCCCCACCAAGGTTGGCAGTGCGTGTAGCAGGGCCCAATTGTGCTCGGCAGTCTTCGCGAATCCGAGACCAGGATCGAGGATCAACGCACTGGGATCAACACCGGCAGACGTGGCCGCATCGACCTGCGCCAGCAGTTCCCCGCTGACCTCGGCCACCACGTCGCGATACACGCCGGGTTCGCCGGTCCGATGGACAAACGACGGATCGGAAGGGCGCCAGTGCATCAGGATCCACGGAACACCCGCCTCGGCGACAACTCCCGCCATGTCCGGATCCGCACGTCCGCCGGATACATCGTTCACGACAGTTGCGCCCGCAGCGATCGCCTTCTCGGCGACCTCGGCGCGCATGGTGTCCACGGAAGTCCGAACACCTTGCGCCGCCAGGCCTTTGATGACGGGCGTGACCCTGGCGATCTCGAGACCGGTGTCGACGCGGTGCGCACCGGGTCTGGTGGACTCCCCGCCCACGTCGATGATGTCTGCCCCCTGCGCAGCCAGCGACAACCCATGGGCGATGGCGGCATCGGTATCGAGGTACCGGCCACCGTCGGAGAAGGAATCGGCCGTCACGTTGACGACGCCCATGATGATGGTGCTCACGCCGTCCACCCCATCACGACGTCCACCACGTCAGGTCGCCGGGGCTTTCGGTGATGCCGGCCCCTCACGATGCTCCTGGTGTGATCGCAGGTCAGCGAGAGATGAGGTCGAGGGCTTCGCCCCGCGAGACCGCGCTGGTCTTGAACTGACCGCGAACCGCAGAGGTGGTGGTGGTGGCGCCCGGCTTGCGGATTCCACGCATCGCCATGCACAGGTGCTCGGCTTCGATCACCACGATGACCCCCGCGCGGATCGAGTTTGCGAACGATCGCATCCGCGATCTGCGTGGTCAACCGTTCCTGGACCTGCGGTCGTTTCGCGTAGAGGTCGACCAGACGCGCCAACTTGGACAGGCCGGTCACCTGGCCGGTGGGACCAGGGATGTAACCGACGTGCGCGACACCGTGGAACGACACCAGGTGGTGTTCGCAGGTCGAATACATCGGGATGTCCTTGACCAGCACGAGCTCGTCATGTCCGACATCGAACGTGGTGGCCAGCACGTCGTCGGGGTTGACATGCAGGCCCCCGAACATCTCGACGTAAGCACGTGCCACCCGGGCCGGCGTCTCCTTCAGACCGTCGCGGTCCGGGTCTTCGCCGACGGCGATGAGCAGCTCACGTACGGCACGTTCGGCGCGCTCGGCGTCAAAGGGAGCAATCGCACCGTTCTTGGCGGGTGTCCCACTGGTCTCTTGTGTCATTGTCCATTCTGTCCATTCGGGGAATGCCCATTCTGGCCGTGACCGTCGTTCCCGCCGTCACCCTGGTTGTTCCCGTTGTACCCGCCATGGCCGTTCTGACCATTCGGCGGCTGGCCATGAGAACCGGGCTGGCCGTAGGGGTTACCCGGCTGTCCGTATGGATTGCCTGGTTGCCCGTATGGGTTGCCTGCCGGGTAGGAACCGTTGTGGCCCGGTGCACCGTTCTGCCCCGTGCCGCCGTTCTGGGCCTGTCCGCCGTTCGGCCCACCGTTGGGGGGCCAGCCCGGAGCCGACCAACCCGCGGGAGCACCGTAATCGGGACGGGTGCCTCCTGGGACAGCACCTGCCTGCCCACCTTGCTGCGGGTAGGGGTTGCCCGGGGACTGCGGCGGATACTGCTGCTGCGGAAGCTCACCCGGACCGGGCTGCATGTGCGAGGGTCCGACCTTCGCCAGCTCCGGCGACTTCGGGGGTTCGGGTGGCCAAGGCTCGCCGCGCTCCTTGGCGAGCTCGCCCGGCGTCTTCACCGGCGGCTTGTCGCTTGGGGTGCGTTCGCCGAAATCGTTGAAGGTGGTGATGCGCGGGCGCTTGACCACCTTGTCGAAGATCTTCTCGAGATCCTTCCGGGTCAGGGTCTCGCGTTCGAGGAGTTGCGTGGCGAGCTCGTCGAGTGTGTCGCGGTACTCGGTGAGGATGGCCCACGCCTCGGTGTGAGCGGCCTCGATGAGGCGTCGCACCTCGTCGTCGATCTCACTGGCGACCTCGGGTGAGTAGTCGGCGTGCGAACCCATCGAGCGGCCGAGGAACGGGTCACCCTGCTCCTGCCCGTACCGCACGGCTCCGAGCCTGGCGCTCATGCCGTACTCCGTGACCATGGCGCGAGCGATCTTGGTGGCCTGGTCGATGTCGGAGGACGCGCCGGTGGTCGGCTCGTGGAACACCAACTCTTCGGCAGCACGACCACCCATTGCCATCACCAGACGGGCGATCATCTCCGAACGGGTCATCAGGTCTTTGTCCTGCTCGGGCACGGCAAGAGCGTGGCCGCCCGTACGTCCGCGGGCCAGGATGGTGACCTTGTAGATAGGGTCCAGATCGGGCATCGCCCATGCGGCGAGTGTGTGGCCGCCCTCGTGGTAGGCCACGATCTTCTTCTCGTGCTCACTGATGATGCGGCTCTTGCGGCGCGGACCACCCACAACCCGGTCGACGGACTCTTCGAGCAGTTCGGCGGTGATGGTGGTGCGGTTCTCGCGGGCGGCCAGCAGTGCGGCCTCATTGATGACGTTCGCCAGATCGGCACCCGACATACCCGGGGTGCGCTTGGCCAGACCGTCGAGGTCCGCGTCGGCGTCGATCGGCTTGCCCTGTGCGTGGACGTTGAGGATCGCCTTGCGGCCCGCCATGTCGGGGTTGCCGACGGGGATCTGACGGTCGAAGCGTCCCGGACGCAGAAGTGCAGGGTCGAGGATGTCGGGCCGGTTGGTGGCCGCGATCAAGATGACGCCCGAACGCTCACCGAATCCGTCCATCTCGACGAGCAACTGGTTGAGGGTCTGCTCGCGCTCGTCGTGTCCTCCGCCCAGGCCGGCGCCGCGCTGGCGTCCGACGGCGTCGATCTCATCGACGAAGATGATGCAGGGGCTGTTGTTCTTGGCCTGCTCGAACATGTCGCGCACACGTGAGGCACCGACACCGACGAACATCTCCACGAAGTCCGAACCGGAGATGGTGAAGAACGGCACACCGGCCTCACCTGCGACTGCGCGGGCGAGAAGCGTCTTACCGGTTCCGGGAGGACCGAACAGCAACACGCCCTTGGGGATCTTGGCTCCCAGAGCCTGGTAGCGGGCCGGGTTCTGCAGGAAGTCCTTGATCTCGAAGAGCTCTTCGACCGCCTCGTCGGCACCTGCCACATCGGCGAACGTGGTGGTCGGCATGTCTTTGTTCAGCTGTTTGGCCTTGGACTTGCCGAAGCCCATCACGCCGCCCTTGCCGCCACCCTGCATCCGGTTCATCACGAAGAAGAACAGGCCGAACAGCAGGACGAGCGGAAGGATGAAGATCAGCATCTGCATCAGGAACGACTCTTGGTTGACGTTCGTCTGATACTTCGCACCCGAGGCGTCGACGCGGTCGAAGACCTCTTCGGTGGTGCGGGCGGGGTACTTGGCGGAGATCTTCTTGTCGCCGCCGGCCTGCGCCGGGTCCTTGAGCGTCATCCGTAGCGTCTGCTCGCGGTCATCCATCTGCACCTCGGACACGTTCTTCGTGTTGAGCTGCGTCATCGCCACAGAGGTGTCGACACTCTTGTAGTCACGATTGTTGTCGCGGAGCACGGTCCAGCCCCAGATGGCCAGCACGATGATGGCCACGATCGCCAGGTTGCGAAAGACAGTCTTGCGGTTCATTGAGGTGTGTCAGCCGACCCCGACGGCCACTATCGGCCCTCTGTGATTTCGGCGCGTCCTTCCAGTCGGGATGTCTGAATCATCAGGCTACCCGTCAACGATTCATCGTGGTCGCGCGTTCCCCGTGGGCGAAACCAGTCCCGGCGCCGCGCTGGCCGACGCCGCGGCTCGCGAAACTGGGGCACGCTCGGTTTGCAGAGCGCGCGACGACGAGTTTGGCGCGCTGGACGCGGGCAAGGCTCGCGATACTTGGGAACGCTCGGTCTACAGACGGCGCAACTACGAGTAACGCGCGCCCACCGCCGGCTGCGCTCAGTACGGACATCAGTACCCGGGAGCTACTCGCTGCCAGGGGCGGGCGGCCTCGATCTGGGCGGCGAGCTTCAGCAACGTCGACTCGGATCCCGGGCGGCCGGCGAAATGGACGGCCACCGGGGTCTTGGACACCGGGTGCACACCGAACGGCACCGACATCGCAGGCCATCCGAGGAGGTTGAACAGTCCCTGGAACGGCGCGTAGTTGATGTTCGCCCACATGTTGGCCGCCCAGCTCTTGCTGCTCCACGCCTTGGCCTCCAGAGGCGGGGCTGCGAGGGCGGGGGTCATCAAGACGTCGGCCTGGTTGCGGTCGAGGTAAGCGAGCACCTTCTGCTCGATGGTGCTGGCCTGGACGTCGTGTACCAGATCAAAGCGTTGCACCGCCCTGCCGAGCGACGTGTGAATCTTGCTGCGCGACTGCAACTTCGACAGATCGCCGCCCGCCTTGGCGAAGTCGTCCGCGTCGGCTGCAGCCCCTGCCAGCCATCGCAGCAGCAGAGGAGCCGGATTGCTCGGGTACGGCAGCTTGGACTGCGGCACCCTGTGGCCGTGGTCGGCGAGCAACGCGCTGCAACTGGACACCGCCTGCGCGAAGTGCTTGTCCGTCCGACCCACGGCCAGCGGAAAGTTTTGTGCCACAACGATTCTGAGCTTCCCAGGGTCGGAGTCCGCCCCGGCGCCGGCAAGGGCCATGTCGTCGGCCATCACCCCGAGCATCAGTGCGCCGTCGGCAACCGTGGTGGCAAGCGGCCCGTTCTCGCTCATCTTGAACCAGCCGTTGCCGCCGAACTCGCTGGGTACCACTCCGAGGCCGGGCTTGAAACCGAACAATCCACAATCGGCGGCAGGGATGCGGATCGAGCCGAGGCCGTCGTTCCCGTGCGCCAACTCGACCTGCCCGCTGGCCACCGCCGC
This sequence comes from Williamsia sp. D3, assembly GCF_000506245.1. Classification (NCBI taxonomy): domain Bacteria; kingdom Bacillati; phylum Actinomycetota; class Actinomycetes; order Mycobacteriales; family Nocardiaceae; genus Williamsia; species Williamsia sp. D3. The sequence continues at coordinate 5,125 of NZ_AYTE01000008.1, forward strand.
AGCCGCTCCACCGGACGAGCCGCCTGGGGTTCGCGCCGGATTCCACGGGTTGCGTGTCACGGTCTGCTCGTTGTCGGTGGTCCCCCACAGGCACAGCTCGGGTACGGCGGTGAGGCCGATGACCACTGCGCCCGCGGCTCGAAGCCTGCGGACCACGGTGTGGTCACTGAGCGCAGGTGCTCGACTTGTTGCGGCTGACCCCACGGTCATCGGCTCGCCTGCGACGGACACGTTGTCCTTGATGGCAACCGGCACTCCGGCCAAGGGCAGTCTCGCCAGATCCGGATGGGCCGTGAGCAGTTCCGCTTCGGCGACGGCCTTGCCGGCACGGACCTTGACGAATGCGCCGATGGAACCGTCGCGATCAGCTATCCGTGACAGCGCATCCCGGGTCACCTGCACCGGATCGAGTCGACCGGTCCGGACACCTTCTGCCGTCTGTAACGCACTCACCGAAACGAACCTCTAATCGGAGTAGACGTTCGGGTTCAGCCGACCGACGTACGGCAGATCCCGGTACCTCTCGGCGTAATCGAGCCCGTACCCGACCACGAACTCGTTCGGGATGTCGAAGCCGACATCCTCGACGTGCACGTCCACCCGCACGGCGTCGGGTTTACGCAGCAGTGTGCAGACCTCCAACGACCTGGGGTGGCGGGTACGCAAGTTCTTCACCAGCCACGAGAGCGTCAGCCCGGAGTCGATGATGTCTTCGACGATCACGACGTCGCGGTCGTGGATGTCGCGATCGAGGTCTTTGAGGATGCGCACCACACCCGACGACGACGTCGAGGACCCATACGAACTCACCGCCATGAACTCGAGCTGCGACGGGATCGGCAGCGCCCGCGCGAAGTCGGTCATGAACATCACCGCACCCTTGAGGACACCGATGAGGACCAGGTCATCCGGAGTGTCCCGGTACCGGTTCGCCACCGTCTCGGCGAGCTCGGCGATGCGCCGCTGGATCTGCTCCTCGGTGACCACAACTGCTTCGATGTCGTCCCCATATGGATCGCGCTGTTCGCTCACGGACATCATCATGCCTCAACGGCCGCAGCCCGGGTCGCGCAGCCGTCGGCCGGCAGCTGTGTAGACCCAACGAATGACACCAATTCGCGACAGCCATATGGCTTTTCGTGGCGACTTCTCGTTTGTTTTGCGAATTGTCCCCATTTCGGCCAAACTCCCATTTGGCGACCGTTAGCATTGCGTTGCCTGAGAACACATGGTCATCACACAGCGTCACCATCCCCTCTGCCCAGGGGCCGGTCACGTCGCCTCTGCTTGTTTCGATGTGGGGATCGAAATCGGTTCGGGCGGACATTCAAGCAATCAGAGGGGATTTGTAGTCAATGAGGTTTCGGAAATCAGTGGTCTCGGCCATGCTGGTACTGGCCACCACCGCCAGCGTGGTGACGGCCACGCAGGCGAATGCGGCCCCGCCCGCGAAAGACATCGGCTATTCGGCGAATATCGTCGGTGATCACGTTGTGTTGCAGACCGACATCGGTTCGCTGCGCACCTCGGACGGTCAATTCCAGATCGTCGACAACAAAGGCAACGTCGCCGCGAGCATCCCTCTCGCCTACAACCTCAACGACAAGCAATTCCCCATCAACGCCGACATCAACGGCCGTACCGCGACTTTGACCCCTGTCCGCGACGCTGCGGCTGCTCAACCCGTGAAGGTCAGTGACGCCGTCCGCAAGCAGGCTGCTGCCCCGGCCACCCGCGAGCAGCGCGATATGCAGGCGATGCAGACCCTCAGCCAGAGCATCAACACCGCGTCGGCGGTGGGTGGCCTCGTCGGGACCATCGTCGGCGGCATCATCGGATGTGTGGTCGGCCTGCCCGCTTTTGTTGCCGGGTGCCTGCCCGGCCTCGTGACGGGAGCCGGTATCGGAGGTGTCGTAGGAACCATCGTCGTGGGTGGTCCGGTCCTCATCGGTGCCGCCATCCAGTTCTTCAACACCATCAACTCCCCGTTCGTCCCGCCGGCCAACTGAGGCTGCCGGAACAGAGCTCAACGCACGCGGCGTTCGACCACGAGTCGGGCGCCGCGTCGCGCTATCTCCAGCCTGTGATCGGGGTTCCCACCGACCGCGACCGGCCCTTGGCCACGCCATCGCACCAACAGGGCGTCCACCGCGTTCACCACTGAGCCGGTCGGTTCCGTCGCCCCTTGCGTGACAAGCCAGCGCCGCAGCAGTCGCCGCCGGATCGCTGCCGGTATCGACGTCATCTCAGAGCACACAATCTCGTCTCCGGCGATGACACCGGCGGCGTCATCGGCCATGTCCTCGAGTACGTCGATGTCGTCCTGCAACTGTGATGCCGTGCGACCCAACGATTCGACGACCCCGCCGTGCAACACCTGCTCCAGCAGGGGCAGCACCTCGGTGCGCAACCGAACCCGCGTGAACCGCGGGTCGGTGTTGTGCGGGTCGTGATGCGGCGACAATCCCAGGTCGGTGCACGCGGCCACCGTGCTCGCACGCCGCAGACCGAGGAACGGGCGGCCGAACGGCGGAGTCCACGCACGCATCCCGGCGATGGACCGCGGCCCCGACCCTCTGGCAAGGCCTAGGAGAACGGTCTCCGCCTGATCGTCGAGGGTGTGCGCGAGTAAGACCGGCCTGCCCGCGCGCGCCTCGTCGAGTGCGGCATAGCGAGCACGGCGTGCGGCCGCCTCCAGACCGCCACGACCCACCACATCCACGGGGAGCACCGTGGCCTGCGCGCCCATCACCCGGGCCGACTGCGCCGCCACGTCGGCGACCGCGGCCGAGCCTTCCTGGAGCCGGTGGTCGACCACCAGGGCGTGCACCTGCAGGCCGGCGTGCACGGCAGCGGCGGTGAGTGCCAGCGAATCTGCCCCGCCCGACAACCCCACGCAGACAGCGGTCCCGTCGAGATGATCCCGGGCGAACGACGCCACGGCGCCGGTGACCTCGGCGATGGCGCCCGAGTTCACCCCGGGGTTCACAACACCCGGTCGATCCACAATCGTGGCTTTTCGATCTCGGCGGGCAGCGGCATGGTCTCCGGCCCCGTCCAGATCGCATTGAAGCGGGTCATGCCCACGGTCCCGACGACTTCATCCACAAACGCCTTGCCGCGAATGTACTGAGCGAGTTTGGCGTCCATTCCGAGGAGCACACGCAGCAACCGTTGCACGGGATTCTGTGGCCGGCCCCGACGTTTGTCGAATGCCGCGCGAATCGTGTCGACGGTCGGGACGTGCTGCGGTCCGACGGCATCCATGACGTGATCGGCGTGGCCCTCGAGAAGTGTTCCCAGCATCATCATCCGGGTGAATGCCTCGTATTGCTCAGGGCTCTGCAACAACTGCATCGCACCGACTATGCCTTTTTCACGAGGCTGGTCGCTGCGCATCGCCGCACTGATCCGCGTCACCAATTCACCCGCGGATTCCGCGGTTTCGGCGGTCAGGGCTTCAACATTGGACGACATGTAATCGCGCAACCACGGGTTCGCGGAGAACTGCACCCGGTGCGTCACCTCGTGCAGACACACCCACAACCGGAAGTCCGAAGGTACAACCCGCAACGACCGTTCGACGGCGATGATGTTGGGCGTCACCAGCATCAGGACCCCGTCCGAGCCGGTATCCGGGTTGGCGGTGAACGGATCGTATTGCCCGAGGATCGCGCCGGAGAGCAGCGCCAGCAGTCCGCCGGCCTGGACCCCGGCGACGCGTCCGGATATCCCGGGTTTTCCGTCGGGTTCAGGCCCCTCGAGCATCGCCGACATCGACAGCGCAGCGGCCTCGATCCAGCCACCGCGGTCGAGGATCTGGGCCGCGGGCACGGCCAGACCGTCGGCCAATCCGGTGACCTCACGAACGGGGCCTTCAGCAGCGGCCGATGACCGCGCGAGTTCCTGTTGCGCCGCAGTGATCGTGTACTCGGTGGTGACAGGCCCCGGACGGGCGACCTTCTTGCCCACCGTCGCGGCGAGTTGCCAGTCGATACTCATCGGCATCCACATTCCCGCAGTGCCACTGCGATTGCATCGAGCGCCGGGCGGGCCGCAACTGGCGAACTCCCGTTGGACATCAGCGCGAAACTCAGGACGCGGCCTTCTCTCGTCTGCACCACACCCACCAACGCGCTCGCCCCGGTCAGTGTTCCCGTCTTGGCCCTCACCCAGCCGGCACCCGACTTGTTCTGGGTGTCGAAACGTTCGGCGAGGGTGCCGGTGGCGCCTGCGACGGGGAGCATGTCGAGCAGGGGCCGCAGCTTGGGCTGTGCGTCCCCGGCCCCGGCGTTGACCACCTGATCGAGCAGTGCCGCCGAGACGCGATTGTCCTCGGACAGCCCACTGACGTCGGCGAACACGGTGCCGTTCATGTTGAAGCCGTAGTCGCTCAGCGTCTTACGTACCGCCTCGATGCCACCGGCCATCGTCGGGCGACCACCGGTGGCCTTCGCGATCTCGATGGAGACGGTCTCGGCCAGTACGTTGTCGCTGGCTCGCATCATGTCCCCGAGGCGCGTCACGAGAGGCGCCGACTGCACCTGGGCGATCACCCGGGCATTCGCCGGTGCGGTCGCCTCGGTGGGCGCCGCGTCCACTCCGAGCGCGTCGGCAAGAGCGGCGCCGGCGGTCAGGGCCGGAGTCGAGGTGCGCGGCGAATCGATGAAGAGCGGGTCGTTACGGCCCGAGTCGGCGATCAGCGATTCGATCGGGGTGATGTTCCCGGCCGCGATGTCGGCCGGATCCCAGCTCGGCGCCAGCGTCGGACCACTGAACGCGTTGGTGTCCACGGCCACCGAGGTGACGTCGACGCCGGCCTTCTTGATCTGATCGGCCAGCGCGCTGATCCGCGGTGCATCGGTGAAGAAGGTGTCCTGCCCCTCCGGTTGCACCGACAGCGTCGGGTCGCCCGCGCCCACCAGGATCACCTGACCACCGGCGCCTGCGACCACCGTGGTGGTCACCCTCTGCTCGTGCGGCAGCGCCAACAGGGCAGCCGATGCGGTGAGGACCTTGATCGTCGATGCCGGGATCAGCGCGCGATTCGGATTCGTCGACCACAATTCGGCGCCGGTCAGGGCGTCGGAGATCTCGCCACTCAACTCACCGAGATCCGGGTTGGCCAACGCTTGCGTGAGTTCGGTTCGCACCCCTGCGGGTGTCGGCGCAGGCGCGTCCGCGCGCACCGGATTGATCCTCGGTGTCAGCGACGCCGGCGATGGCTGGGGCGAGGCACCCGCGGGGAGGGCGTCGGAGCCGTCGTCCACGCGGAAGGCTATGACCAGCGCAATGGCTGCCACAGCGATGAGAGCCACCACGGGAACGAGCGTCCACCACAGTCCTTTGCGGCCCAGCGAAGTGCCTGCCACCGATACCTCCGGTCAATTGTGCCGCCGAGCGCGGCGGATAGTTGTGTCCACAGTATCGTTGAGTCGATTTTCGGACCGGATTCGCTGAATGCATCAGGAGGAAGCGTGGACTTCGACGTCACGATCGAGATCCCCAAAGGACAACGCAACAAATACGAGGTCGATCACGAGTCCGGGAAGGTTTATCTCGACCGTTATCTGTACACGTCGATGGGCTATCCGGCGGACTACGGATTCATCGACAACACCCTCGGCGAAGACGGCGACCCACTGGACGCCATGGTCCTGCTGCCCGAGTCGGTCTTCCCGGGCGTCATCGTCCGGGCCCGGGTCGTCGGCATGTTCCGGATGACCGATGAGGCAGGCGGCGACGACAAGTTGCTGGCCGTTCCGGCGAAGGACGTGCGCTGGGACCACATCCAGGACATCGACGATGTACCCGAGTTCGAGCTCAAGGCCATCGCGCACTTCTTCGAGCACTACAAGGATCTCGAGCCGGGCAAAGAGGTCACGGCGGGCGGCTGGACCGGCAAGGCAGACGCCGAGAAGGTGGCGCAGGAAGCCATCGAGCGACTCAAGACTCAGCCGCACGAGGCGAACGAACCCTCCCGCGGCTGATCTGCACTCACACCCGCAGCACAGCAGGGCCCGACTCCACGGAGTCGGGCCCTGCTCGCGTTCGGCCTCAGGATTCGGCCTCAGGAATCGGCCTCAGGATTCGGCGGCGGCCTCGTCCTTGGCGGCTTGCATCCCCGACTTGGTCCGCAATGGAACCTCTTTCCAGAAGAACACCAGCACAAGCGAGATCAGCGAGACGATCGACACGGTCAAGAACACCGTGTCCATCGCGTCGGCGAACCCGACGCGAATCGGTCGCGAGATCGGTTCGGGCAGTTTGGAGATCACCGAGGTGTCGTCCATGACACTGCCGGTCTGGGCATCCGGGTCGGCGGCCGCAGCGATCAGGCCCTTCCCGAATGCGGCGACCTGGGCGTCCGGGCTCTGCGCGGCGGCAGCGACGGCCTGCCTGAACTGCGGGGTGTCCGCACTGTCCTTGAGCCCTTCGGTGACGTTGGGCCCCATCAGCGAGAACAGGATCGAGAAGAACACCGCGACGCCGAGCGTTCCACCTATCTGACGGAAGAAGGTGGCCGATGCGGTGGAGACGCCCATGTCCTTGGGCGGCAACACATTCTGCAAGGCCAACGTCATTGGTTGAAGTAGATTGCCCAGGCCGAAGCCGAGGAAGAACGCCAGGGTCATAACCAGTGCGACCGGGGTGTCCACGCTCAACAGGTGCAGCAGGAACGTCGAGACGGTGATGAGGATCGATCCGATGATCGGGTAGATCCGGTAGTGGCCGGTGCGGGAGATGAGCTGTCCGGATGCCACCGAAGCGATCATCAAACCGAGGACCATGGGCAACATCTGCAGACCGGCGACGGTGGGGCTCGAACCTCGCAGCACCTGGAAGTACTGCGGCAGCATCGAGATCGAGCCGAACATCACCATGCCGACCACCACGGAGATGACGATGCCCTGCGCGAAGATCCGGTTGCGGAAGATACGCAACGGGATGATGGCGGCCTCCCCCATCCGGTGCTCGACGAAGACAAACCCTGCCGTGCCCACCACACCGGCCGTGTAACAGACGATGGCCCACCCACTGCCCCAGCCCCATTCGCGGCCTTGTTCGGCGACGATCAGCAACGGGACCACGCCCAGCGCCAAGAGCCCGGCTCCCGACCAGTCCACCCGCCGACGGGCGCCTCTGATCTGGTCGTAGTCCAGAACGCGGTAGACGACCACCAGGGCAATGAGACCGATCGGCACGTTGACGAGGAACACCCAACGCCAGCCGGACACGAACAGAATGGACTCCTGACCGGCGAGCAGGCCACCGAGCACGGGGCCCACCACACTCGAGGTGCCGAAGACGGCGAGGAAATATCCCTGGTACTTCGCCCGCTCGCGCGGGGGCACGATGTCACCGACGATGGTGAGCGCCAACGACATCAGGCCGCCGGCACCGAGTCCCTGCAACGCGCGGTACCCCGCGAGCTGATACATCGAGGTGGCGGTGGTGCACAGCAGCGAACCGATGATGAAGATCGTGATGGCCGTCATGAACAACTTCTTGCGGCCGTACATGTCCGACAACTTGCCGTAGAGCGGGGTCACGATGGTGGCCGTGACGAGGTACGCGGTGGTCACCCACGCCTGCAGTGAATAGCCCTGCAAGTCATCGGCAATGGTGCGGATGGCAGTGGAGACGATCGTCTGGTCGAGTGCGGCCAGGAACATCCCCAGCATCAGTCCGCCGAGGATCGTGAGAATCTTCTTGTGCGACAGCTCAGCGCTCCCGGCCGGAACGGAAGCGGACGTGTCGGTCAACTCGGTTGCCTCTCCGCTGGTGCACAGGTCAGCGCATCTTCGGCGCTGTTGACGAAACGGCCCATCAGCCGGATCAGGGTGTCGATGTCGTCGTCGGGCCAATCAGCCATCAACATTTTGAGTTCTTCACCGCGACGCTGACGCATGGCAGCCACCCGCTCACGGCCGGAATCGGTGGCCACCAGGATGGTGGCGCGGCCGTCCTGCGGGTCGGCCTCGCGACGGACATAGCCGAGGCGTACCAGGTGAGCGACGTGACGGCTGATGGTCGACGGATCGGCATACAGGGCCTCGGCCAGTTCTCCCGAGCGCGACGTTTGTCGACCAACCGAAAAAGGCACTGGTAGGCGGCCGTTTCGACGATGCCGTCCGGGGTGCGCAGGCGGGTGGCCGCCAGTCGATCGCGGATGCGTGCGTATCGGGCGAGCACCTCGATGAAATCCTCAACCTGGTCCGAGCGGGACATCTTCTGCAACGAGCCTTCCCACGAAACGCATCAATCTAGCCGGCAGCACGAGTTTCACACAGCAACTACTTGTGCGTTGCAAGTATGCTCTGGGCCGGTTGCCATCTGCAACCATCGGCGCCGCCCGGTTCGCCCCGCAGACCCCGGCACACTAACCTCAGATGTCGTGACACCCTCTCCGCCCGCCTCCCGCCCGCACTTCACCTCCATGCCGGATCTGGCGTTGCGTGCCCTCGGCGGAGCAGTGGTCTGGGCCAATGACGACCTGTTCGCCGAAGCGCAGAACCTGATCAAGACCCCAGCGGCCGAGTACCAGCCCGCAACGTTTGGTCACAAAGGTCAGGTCTACGACGGTTGGGAAACCCGGCGGCGTCGCGAAGAGGGCGTCGACCAGGCCATCGTCCGGCTCGGGGTTCCCGGCGTGATCTACGGCGTCGTGGTGGACACATCGTGGTTCGTGGGAAATTACCCGCCCTACATCTCGGTGGAAGCTGCTGCGGTGGAAGGTATTCCGACCGCGCAGGAGCTCGTCGAAGAAACCGAGTGGACAACGATCGTCGACCGCGTCGAGGTCAACGGCGACACCCGCAACCCGTTCCGCGTCGACGCCAAGGAACGGTTCACCCACGTGCGGCTTTCGATCTATCCCGACGGCGGAGTCGCCCGTTTCCGCGTACACGGACGCGGTATCCCCGATCCGAAGTTCTTGTCCTACGGGCACTTCGACCTCGCTGCGCTGGAAAACGGCGGCATGATCACCTCGTGCTCCAACATGTTCTACGGATCGCCGAACAACCTGCTGATGCCGGGTCGTGCCCGCACCATGGGTGAGGGATGGGAGACCTCACGTCGCCGCGATTCCGGAAACGACTGGGTGCAGGTCAAATTGGCGGGTGAGGCCACCGTCGGTCTGGCCGAACTCGACACCAGCTACTTTCTCGGCAACGCCCCGGGGTCGGCGATGATCCGTGGTCGCGACGGCGAGAACGGCGAGTGGTTCGAACTCGTTCCGCGGACTCCCTTGCAACCCGACACCCGGCACCGCTTCCTCGTCGACGTGGACCGACCGCTCACCGAAGCCCGCATGGACATCTACCCCGACGGCGGGATGGCCAGGCTCCGACTCTTCGGTCAACTGACGGACAGTGCCCGAGAACAGATCGTCAACCGCTGGGAACACGGCGAAAGCTGACGCACCCGTTCGGCTTTCGCGGTAGCGGATGGGCGGGTCAGGCCGCGACAGACCTCTTGGTCAATTGCGGCAACACCTGTTCGGCGATCAATGCCGCGCTGCTCCGGCCGGCGTCCACCGAGTCGTCGGCCGATCCCGCGGCGGAATCGATGGGCCGGAGGATCACCGCATCGGCAACCTCGGCGGTGTAGATGTCCAGGATCAGCGTCAGCAGGCCATTGGCCGTTCCGACGTAGCGCACGGTGTCCCCGAACCTCGACTCACCGAGTCGCAACAATTTTGCTCGTGCGGTCGCGGCATCATCGGCGATCAGCACATCGATCTCGAGAGCGACGACCAGATCGGCGGGCTCGTTACCCAGGCTGGTCCACGCCGCTCGCATCTGAGTTCTCTCCCGGATCCCGCCACGCAGTTCTGGCTGGCGGATCCGGCGGATCACCCCCGCATGCGCGTCGCGCGGACGAGGACCACTCCAGGCGATGGGGTTGTCGTCGCCATCGATGGCGACGAGCAGTTCTGGCCGGTTGCGTGGTGCACCGACGGCTTCATATGTCATGACTTCTCCTGCTCGAACACCACATCTGCCAGTGAATCCAATTGCTGCGCAACGTCGTACCGACCGGTCTCGAAACCCCAGCGAAGCGCGAACGGCGCCTCGCGTCCTGCCACCGCGACCGAGGCGATGCCCACACGATCGGCAACGTCGGCCCACAGTCGGAGCCGCCGGGTGCCGGGCAACCGTTGCAGCGCCTCGTCGAGAGTGTCCGACAACGCCTGTTCGTGCAGCCCGATCCACTCGAAACCCATGCCCGCGACCTCGCTGCAACCCTGTGCGAACCCGTTCAGCGCAGACGGCTCCGCGTCGACACCGATGACATCGCGCAGCCAATCCGGCCGGCCGACGACGGCGGCGGGCCCGTGGCCTGCCAGTTGCCGTCCGGTGAACACGACGTAGTCGATGCCGTGGCTGGTCATGTTGATCACCCGTCGGGCCGCGAGTTCGCTTGCGTCCACGAGGAGCCGGGCCCCGTGGCGATGGGCCACCGCAGCGAGCTTCGACAGCGGCAGGACCTCACCGGTGGACGGGGCGACACCCGGGACGATCAGCAGTGCCGCAGGCCGGACGGAGAGCTCGCGGTCCAGGGCGGCGAGTGTGGTGGTGAGATCCACCTGAGCGGCGACGAGTCTGTCGCCGGCGTGGTCCCCGGTCCGACGGTCTCCGAGACCGGCCGTCAGGTCGAGCAGTACGGACTGTCCGGGTGCCGCGCCGACAACCTTTCGCACCGCGTCGTCCGCGTCGGAGGCGAGCACCACGGCGTCACCGGACCGGGCGTGGACGAACTCGGCCAGTACCGTGTGCGGATCGCGCGTGGAGGCCATGGCCGGGCACGTTTCCTTTCCGGGCGAGAGGTGAGAACTGGTGGCCGAAGCGGGTCGGTCCTCCATGTCAACAACGATGTCGCCGGAATAATTGCCGTGTCAAATAAAACCCCGGGTGAATGTTATTCGGCGCTGGTAGAGCCTATTTCGGACTTGTCGCGCTGACGCCACCAGCGGAAGGCGAAGTACCCGAGCACCACCACAGCCGCCGCGAACCCCAGGTACAGCAGCAACGTGGCCCCGATCGTCTCGCCGACGGCGTAACCGGTCACCCCGACCACCACCACCCACACGACGCCGCCCAGGACGTTCGCGAAAAGGTACTGCTTGGTGGGCATCTGACTCATCCCGGCCACAAATGGCGTGACCGTGCGGACGTAACCGATCCAGCGCGCCCCGATCACCGCCACCACACCCCCGTTGCGGATCAGCTCTTCGGCGCGGTTCCAGCGCTCCTCACCGATCCACGAGCCCAGTCTGGAGTGGGTTATTCGTTCCCCTGACCGTCGACCCAGCATGTACCCGGTCCAGTCGCCGAGCACCGCGGCGAAGCAGGCACCGGTGATCAGCCAGCCGATGTTCGTCGGACCGATGGCGGCGGCGACGGCACCCGCCAGCAGAACGGTCTCACCTGGGAGGATCAGGCCGATCAGCGCGGCGGCCTCTCCGTAGATGACCCCCCACACAACGAGATACACGGCCCAGGGCGGAGTGGACTCGACAACCGAGATGACCCAGTCGACCAATGAGGAAAGGATGTCTCCACCCTCCGATCCGAAGAAGGCACCGGGGCCGGTGCCGTGCAATGACGCCGCTAGAGCGCCTGGTCCATGTCGTTTAGCAGGTCGTCGATACCTTCGAGTCCCACCGACAGTCTGACCACGGAGTCCGACAGCCCGATCGCGGCGCGACCTTCCGGGCCCATCGCCCGGTGAGTTGTGGTGGCGGGATGGGTGATCAGCGACTTCGAGTCGCCGAGGTTGTTGGAGATGTCGATGATCTTCAGCCCGTCCAGCACCTCGAACGCCCTTGCCTTACCCGATACCGACCCGCGGTCGGCCAACTCGAAGGTGAGGACCGTACCGCCGCCGGACATCTGCCGGGTGGCCAGGTCGTACTGCGGATGCGACTGCAGGAACGGGTATTTGACCCACGCGACGCGCGGATCCTCCTGCAGGAACTCGGCGATCCGGAGCGCAGAGGCCACCGAGTGGTCCACCCTCAGCCGCATCGTCTCGAGACCCTTGAGCAGGGTCCACGCATTGAACGGGCTGAGCGCCGGCCCGGTGTGCCGCATCAGGGTCTGCACCGGACCGTCGATGTACTCGGCGTCACCGAGGACGGCTCCGCCCATCACCCGGCCCTGACCGTCGATGTGCTTGGTTCCCGAATACACGATCACGTCGGCGCCGAGATCGAGCCCCCTCTGCAGCAGCGGTGTCGCGAAGACGTTGTCCAGCACCACCTTTGCGCCGGCCGCATGGGCGAGTTCGCACACCTTCTCGACGTCGACGAGCGTCTGCATCGGGTTGGACGGGGTCTCGAAGAACACGGCGGTCGTCGGTGTCGAGAGCGCTTGTTCCCACTGTTCGAGGTCTTCGCCGTCGACGAAGACGGTCTCCACACCCCAACGCGGCAAGATCTCGTTGCAGACCACGAAGCAGGACCCGAACAGACTCCGTGCTGCCACCAGCCTGTCCCCGGCCTTCAGCAGCGCACCGAGGGCAACGAACACAGCGGCCATTCCACTGGCGGTGGCAAAGCAGGCTTCGGCACCTTCGAGCAGTCGGAGGCGTTCCTGGAACATCGCGACGGTCGGATTCCCGTAGCGCGAGTACACAAACCGTTTGTCCTCGCCGGTGAAGGCACGCTCAGCGGCAGCAGCCGACGAGTAGACGTAGCCCGAGGTGAGGTACATCGCCTCGGACGTCTCCTCGAACCCCGAGCGGTCGAGACCACCGCGAACCGCGAGCGTATCCGGCGACACCCCGTCGGGCAGTTCGCTGATCACATGTTCCTCCATGGCAGATGAGCACCCCGGCCGGTGGGCCGGTTCCTCAGGATTGGCGCCAGGGCAGCCCCAGCGCCTTCCAACCTACGGCCCCGCGATGACCGGCCGAATCGAGGCCGCCTTCGAATCCGTCGGACACGTTGTACGCCTCGGCGACCCCATCAGCCGTGGCGGCCTCTGCGGCACCGATCGACCGCTGACCGGAACGGCAGAGGAACACCACCGGTTGGTCGTCGGCGATGCCGGCCTCGCGCAGTTGGCCGACAAAATCCGGATTGCGTTGTCCGTCAGGAAATGTGACCCACTCGATCAGTACGGTCTGCTTGCCCAGCTCGGTGAGGTCGGGAATGCCGACGTAACTCCATTCGGCCTTGGTTCGCACGTCCACCAGCACGGCGTCGGGGTTCTCCGAGAGAATCGTCCACGCCTGCTCGGGCGTGATGTCTCCTGCGTAACTCACGAGCACACCTTCCAGTCGCCGTCTTCGTTCACCAGCACCACCCCGGTGATCTGGGTCTCGGCCTTTTCCTTGCGAGACCAGTGGATGTTCGCGGTTGCGCGATCGCCGTTGACAACCGTCTCGGAGATGTCGTCGATCTCAATGGCCCCGTCGGCCTCGCGGGCGTCAGTGTTCTCGATGGTGAACTCGTCCTCGGTGGGGAAATCGACCGACGACAGGTCCGCAGTACAGGTGGCGGCGCGGAAGTTCGAATAGTTGACGGCGTTCTTCGCGGTGTAGTGGTCGTTGATGGAGCGGGCCACCTTGGCCTCCTCGGTGAGCCGCTCGTCCGCCGGGCGCACCACGTAGGTGATGGCGATGGTGCCGAGCGTCAGCACGACGATCACCACTGCGATGAGAAACGGCCACATGGTCCGGCGTTCGTCATCGCTCGGCGGTCCCGACTTACCACCTTCACCGGACGTCCCGGAGTTCCTTGATGCCATGGTCGCGAGCTTATAACCCGCATTTGCCGGATGCCGCGCCGCCGTGAGACGCTGATCCAGATATTGGTGAGCCAATCCTAACTTGATCGACGCCGTCGGGGGCGAACTCGACCTCTGGATTGCCGGACGTAAGGACAAGAAAAGTGCGTATCAAGACAACCCGGTTGTCGCGCGGGTTCACCCGCACGGCCGTCGCCACGGTGGCCGTCGCCGCCCTGGTGGGAACAGCCGCATGCTCAGCTCCCGACGAAGACAGTGACAGCTCAGGTGCTTCGGTCTCCGCGGAAGCCGGCGCCCTGCCCGTCACCATCACCCACAACCTCGGCGAGACCACCATCGAGACCGAGCCCAAGCGCATAGCAACCCTCGGCCCCGGCGATTCGGACATCTTGCTGGCTCTCGGCATCATGCCGACCACCATCGTGCCGTTCGGCGATTCGACCGGTAAGAACGCTGTCGCGCCATGGAACGAGAAGTACATCGCCGAGAACACCCCCGAGGTCCTCGGCCTGGCCGCACAAGATCTGAACGGTGAGATCCCCAAGGCACTGGCCACCAACCCCGACATGATCGTCGCGGTGAACAACGCGGTCACCCAGGAGCAGTACGACAACCTCAAGAAGGTTGCGCCCACCCTCGTACGCGAAGCGCAGTACCAGGACTGGCTGATCCCCTGGGCCGCATCCACCGCCGAGATCGGCAAGGCCGTCGGCATGCCCGAGAAGACCCAGGAACTGATCGACCAGACCAATCAGAAGTTCGAGGACGCCAAGGCGAAGTACCCGAACATGGTCGGCAAGAAGTCGGCCGTGATCATCGCCGGCACCGACGGCTCCATCTCCATCTACGGCCCCGGTGACGGTCGCGGACAGATGCTGACCAACCTCGGCCAGGTGTTCCCCAAAGAACTCGAGCAGCTCGTGACCAGCGGCTTCTACGGAACCATCTCGAACGAGAACCTCAACCTGCTCAACAACCTCGACCAGGTCGTGGCCATCGACTGGGAGGGCTCCAACGAGCGGATGAAGACGAACCCGGTCTTCAACAACCTCGACATCGTCAAGCGCGGGGGCGTCATCTACCTCGACCAGCAGACCGGAACCGCGATGTCGGTGCCAACCGTGCTGACCATCCCCTGGGCTGTCGACCAGATCGCCCCGCAGCTCGGCAAATAGGCGGCCGAACCGCAGGTTCTACTCCGCGGGACTCGACACAACACGAGGTCAGAGGTTTGCTGGACCTGGTTCTTTATGAGGTTTTTGGTTTTGACCAGGTCCAGCGCCTACCGTGGTGGGCAGACTATCGACAACGCCCGCACCAGGAGGGTCGCCCCGGCTCTCGGCAGCGACCCCAACCGAACGAGAAAGACTCCGACTCATGA
Organism: Williamsia sp. D3; assembly: GCF_000506245.1. Lineage (NCBI taxonomy): Bacteria > Bacillati > Actinomycetota > Actinomycetes > Mycobacteriales > Nocardiaceae > Williamsia > Williamsia sp. D3. Next base: position 20,266 of record NZ_AYTE01000008.1, read on the forward strand.
GCGATCAGAACCGTCCGCTTCGCGTGGCCATCGTCGGTGCCGGCCCGGCCGGCATCTATGCCGCTGATGCCCTGATGAAGTCGGAGAAGGCCAAAGACCGTGGTGTCTCGATCGACCTCTTCGAGCGGATGCCGGCACCGTTCGGCCTGATCCGCTACGGCGTGGCACCGGATCATCCGCGCATCAAGGGCATCATCACCGCGCTGCACAAGGTGCTGGACAAGCCGCAGATCCGGTTGATCGGCAACGTCAACTACGGCAGCGACATCGCCCTCGAAGACCTGCAGCAGATGTACGACGCGGTCATCTTCTCCACCGGCGCCACCGACGACCGGGCGATGAACCTGCCCGGCATCGACCTCGACGGCTCCTACGGCGCCGCCCAGTTCGTGGCCTGGTACGACGGACATCCCGACTTCCCACGCACCTGGCCCCTCGAGGCCGAGAAAGTCGCGGTCATCGGCGTCGGCAACGTCGCCCTGGACGTGGCACGCGTACTGGCCAAGACCGGCGACGAACTGCTGCCCACCGAGATCCCCGCCAACGTCTACGAGGGCCTCAAGAACAACAAGGCCACCGAGGTCCACGTGTTCGGACGCCGCGGACCGGCTCAGGCCAAGTTCACCCCGCTCGAGCTCAAAGAGCTCGACCACTCGCCCACCATCGACGTGATCGTCAATCCCGAGGACATCGACTACGACGAGGGCTCCACCGTCGCCCGCCGGTCGTCGAAGATCACCGATCAGGTCGCCACCATCATCGAGCAGTACGCGATCCGCGACCCCAAGGGCCGCCCGCACAAGCTGTTCCTGCACTTCTTCGAGTCGCCCGTGGAAATCCTGGGCGACGACGGCAAGGTCGTCGGTCTGCGCACCGAACGGACCGAGCTCGACGGCACCGGCAACGTCAAGGGCACCGGCAACTTCACCGACTGGGACCTGGGCGCGGTCTACCGGGCCGTGGGCTACCTCTCGGACAACCTGCCGCAGATCCCGTTCGACGACCAGGCAGGCGTCATTCCCAACGAAGCGGGCCGCATCTTCAACGACGGCTCCCACATGACCGGCATGTACACCACCGGCTGGATCAAGCGCGGACCCGTCGGCCTCATCGGCCACACCAAGGGCGACGCCAACGAGACCGTCGACTGCCTGCTCGACGACATGCACGAGGGCAAGCTCCTCGAACCGGCCGAGCCCGGCGAGGACGCGATCATCAAGTACCTCGAGGACAAGAGCGTCGCCTTCACCACCTGGGACGGCTGGTACCGGCTCGATGAGCACGAACGCGCACTCGGAGCCGCCGAGGGCCGCGAACGCGTCAAGGTCGTCGAGCGCGAAGACATGCTCGCAGCCTCTGAGCCCGACAAGGTCAACAGGGCCTGACGCCGGGGTTGGGGTTCCGGAAGCTCGGGCTGTAGCGCGCGCTTCTGCCGGTTCGGTGAGCGACGGTAACCGCCAGCTCGCGAACC
>NZ_AYTE01000009.1:0-29838 GCF_000506245.1 Williamsia sp. D3
TCGGCGCCGGGCCGAGGCCGCCGACCGGGGCGGACCGGTGCCCGTGGTCAAGATCTACGGATCGGCCGCCAAAGAGGCCACGGCCATCGCCGACATGATGCGCCGGGCGCACCTCTACGACGATGTCCCGTGGTCGGAGATGGCGGTCATCGTCCGATCGGTGCCCCGCGCGATGGCGCCACTGCGGCGCGCGCTGCGCTCGGCCGGTGTGCCGGTGATGACACCGGCCAGCGAGATCCCACTCGCGCGTCAACGCTCGGTGGCGGCGATGCTGCTGGCCCTGCGTGCGGTGTCGGAACGGCTGGAGCCGGACGAAGCGCTCGAACTGCTCGCTGGACCCATCGGAGGAGCCGACCCGGCTGCGCTGCGGCGGCTACGGCGTGGACTGCGTCGTATCGAGACCGAATCCGGCGGAGACCGCGACTCCGCGTCGGTCATCGCCGAACTGGTCACCGGCCACCGGGTGCGAGTCGAGCATGACCCCATCGATGTCGCCCACTACCTCGACGGGCTGACCGACGCCGAGAAGCAGCCGCTGGCAGGGGTTCTCGCAGTCATCGGCGCAGCTCGCGTGGCGTACGAGAACCGCCGCGGTATCGAGGAGATCCTCTGGGAGGCGTGGCAGGCCACCGGACTCGGCCCGCGATGGTCGAATCAGGTGATGCGCCGCGACCACGGACCCGGTGGTGCGCAGGCCGATCGGGACCTCGATGCGATGGTGGCGCTGTTCGACGCGGCGGCGAGCTTCACCGACAGCCTGCCTGCCGCAACACTCGGTGGGTTCCTGGATTACCTCGGGGCGTTGCAGATCCCCACCGAATCCCGCATGGCGCAGGCGTCATCGGACGCCGTCACGGTGTTGTCCGCCCATGCGGCCACCGGTCGAGAATGGGATGTCGTGGCGGTCGCGGGTGTTCAGGACGGTTTGTGGCCAAGCCTGCGCAGCCGGGGGAGCATTCTCGGTACCGGACAGTTGGTCGATCTTCTCGATGGCGTGGATGCCGATGCGCTGGACACCATCTCGCGCACCGCGATGGCTCTTGCCGAGGAGCGTCGACTGCTGCTGGTGGCATGCACGCGGGCTCGCGATCGACTGATGGTCAGTGCTGTCGACGACGGGAGTGGAGATGCCGCGCCCTCACGGTTCATCGGCGAATTGGCCGCGATCGTCGAAAAGGGCTCCGTGGACGACGATGAGATCGAACTGGAGCTCCCGGTGGAGCCCGGTCTGCGACGGGTGCTGTCGCTGTCGTCGCTGGTCGCCGAGTTGCGCGCCGAGGTGTGCGCAGACACCGATACGCCTACGGAGCGGGCGAAAGCCGCCGCAGACATGCTCGCTGAGCTCGCCGACGCCGGTGTTCCGGGTGCGCATCCCGACCAGTGGTACGGCCTTGCTGCTCCCAGCTCGGAGATCCCTCTGTGGTCGGAGTCGGCTGGGCCGCTGACCCTTTCGCCGTCCAGTGTCGAGGCGCTGGGCACCTGCTCGCTGCGCTGGATGCTGGAGCGGTACGGCGGCCGCGACGGCGATTCGCGGCCGGCCGTCGCCGGAACGCTTGTCCACACACTTGTGCAGGCCGTCGCCGGAGAGATCCCACCCGACGATGTCACCGCTGCACTGCGGCGGGTCTGGGACCAGGTGGATGTCGGGGCACCATGGTTCTCGCGCCGCGAACTCGAACGCACCGAGGAGATGCTCACCAACTTCCAACGCTGGCTCAAGGTTTCCCGTGAGACGCTCACCGAGGTGGGTGTCGAGGTGGACGTGGATGCGCGTATCGAACCCGCCACGGTCCAGGACGCCGACGGAGACACCGTCGACATGCCCGAGGTGCGGTTACGCGGGCGCATCGACCGGCTCGAACAGGACAGCGCCGGACGCCCGGTGGTGGTGGATGTGAAGACCGGAAAGACCACGCTGTCGGTGCAGGCCGCCCAGGAGCACGCGCAGCTGGCCACCTATCAGCTCGCCTTGCGGCTCGGTGGTGTGCAGGCTGTCGGCCCGGTCGAGCCAGGTGGTGGATCGCTCGTCTACGTCAACAACTCGAACAACAAAACCGGTGCGGCGCAACGTGATCAGCCGCCCCTGTCGGAAGACAGGTGGAGCAGTGGCTCGCCGTGGTGCGGGCTGCCGCCCACCGCAGTATCGGGCCGCAGTTCGTGGCCACCGTGAACGACGGATGCGGGCACTGTCCACTCACCGCGAGCTGCCCGGCCCAACTCGACGGTAGGACCGTGACCGATGGCTGACACCGGAACGATGACGAGGATCTCCGCCCGGGTCCTGTCGGCGGCACTCGGTCTGCCCTCGCCCACCGATGAGCAGGTCGAGGTGATCGAGGCGCCGATGGAGCCCGTGCTGGTGGTCGCGGGGGCGGGTGCAGGCAAAACCGAGACCATGGCTTCCCGGGTGGTGTGGCTGGTGGCCAACCGTCTGGTCGAGCCGGACGCGGTGCTGGGCCTGACCTTCACCCGAAAGGCCGCCCAAGAACTCGCCGCGCGCATCCGCCGACGGTTGTCCATGCTCGCGGGATCGCCGGCGATGCAGAACTGGGACCCCGACGGCACGTTGCGTGGCCGGCTTCGGTCGGCAGATCCGCAGGTGAGTACTTACCACGCCTACGCCGGCCGGCTGATCGCCGACTACGGATTGCTCCTGCCTGTCGAACCCTCGGCCACCTTGCTCAGCGAAACCGAACTGTGGCAACTGGCGTTCTCGGTGGTGGCGGGGTGGACCGATGACCTCGAGACCACCAAAACCCCTGGCGGCGTGACCGAATCGGTACTGAAGCTCTACAGCGAGCTCGCCGAGCACCTGGTGGACCTCGACCAGCTCGCCACCGCGGGCGACTCGCTCTACGAGCTCATCGACACCTTGCCCCCGACCGGCAGGCAACGCCCTGAGCCGCCTCAGAAGCTCCGGTCCATCCAATCCGTCATCGATGAGCGGCGGGCGTTGATGCCGCTGGTGGCCGCGTTGGGCGCTGCGATGCGCGAGGCGAACGTGCTCGACTTCGGTAGCCAGATGTCGCTGGCTGCCCAACTCGTCGCACGTCACCCGGAGGTGGGCGAGTCCGAACGCGCCGCGATCGGCGCGGTGTTGCTCGACGAATACCAGGACACCGGACATTCCCAGCGCGTGCTGCTGTCGGAGCTGTTCGGCACGCCGCCAGGGGTGACGCGGGGCGCCGGGATTGCGGTGACCGCGGTCGGTGACCCGATCCAGTCGATCTATGGCTGGCGCGGCGCGTCGGCTGCCAATCTGCCTCGCTTCACCACCGATTTCCGTTGCAGCGACGGAACTTCCGCGCAACGCCTGGAACTTCTGACCAGCTGGCGCAATGCCCGCCACGCCCTCGACATGGCCAACGCCGCGTCCGAGGAGCTGCGACGGCGGGGTGTGCCGGTGAGCATCTTGCGGCCGCGTGACGATGCCCCGACCGGGACCATCACCATGGCTCTGACCGAGACCGTGGTGCAGGAGCGTGAGTGGATCGTCGACCAGATCGAAGACGAGTACAACCGTGCCGAGGGTCCACCACCGACGGTGGCGATCCTGGTGCGCCGCAACGAGGATTCCGCGCCGCTCGCGGCCGAACTCACCGATCGTGGCATCGCGGCGGAAGTGGTCGGCATCGGCGGCCTGCTGGGTGTACCGGAGGTCCAGGACGTGGTGGCGATGCTCCGTCTGATGGCTGATCCCATGGCGGGGACGGCTGCCGTGCGACTCCTCACCGGACCGCGGTGGCGGCTCGGGGCGCGTGACATCGCTGCCCTGTGGGCGCGTGCGCGCGACCTCGCCGCCGGTACCAACATCGTCACCGGCACGATGACGAGTCTGGAAGAACTCGACAACGCGCTCGATTCCGCGGTGCCGACCGAGGTGGTGGATCAAGCCGGTCTCGGTGATGCACTGGCCGACCCTGGTCCGGCGCAACGGTATTCACCCGACGGGTACCGCAGGATCAAGTCATTCGGTCACCAGCTGACCATCCTGCGGGCCCGGATGGGGCAACCGTTACCCGAGTTGGTCGCCGAGGTGGAGAGGGTCATCGGCGTCGATGTCGAGGCGCAGATCCGCGCACGGGGTTTGCGGGGCAACATCACCGGCCGCGAACACCTCGACGCCTTTGCCGAGTACGTGGCCGACTACACCGAGCGGTCGGCCGCCACCCTGCCTGGACTGCTCGCTTTTCTCGAGTCTGCCGCCGACATCGAGAAGGGTCTGGAACCGGGCAAGGTCGAGATCGCCGAAGACCGCGTCCAGATCCTCACCGTGCACGCGGCCAAGGGCCTCGAATGGGACGTGGTGGTGATCGCACATCTGTGCACGAACATCTTCCCGGGTGGAAAGGCCGACGGGACCTGGCTCGGTAGTGCGCGGGAACTACCTGCGGAGTTGCGGGGGGACCTCGCCGAGACACTGGGCGCCGAGGGTTTCCCACCGCTAGAGCTGGCCGAACTCGAGAACCGCAAAGAACTCGAGGACGCAATCGAGGCCCACAAGGACGCGTTGCGCAACCGCAAGCTCGAAGAGGATCGACGATTGCTGTACGTGGCCTTGACGCGGACCAAGAGGGCATTGGTCATCTCGGGGCATCACTGGTCGGACGGCGGTGACAAACCTCGTGGACCCTCGATCTTCTTGACCGAGTTGCACGACATCGCTTCTCGGCTGATCGAGACCTCGAGCGACGGCGCACCGGGATTGACCATCGCGGGCTGGGCGGCGACTCCCGAAGAGAACGCCGACAATCCCTTGGCGGCGTTGACCGCCGGTGTGCCGTGGCCCGCTGATCCGCTCGGTTCCCGCCGTCCCGGCGTCGAACGTGGCGCCGACCTCGTGCGCGCCGCGTTGCGAGCCCGCGGTGAGCCGGCTCTCTTCGACATGGGCGCCGAACCCGAACCCGACCTGTCGGCCGACGACCCGCAGGTCCGCGATTGGGCCAACGACCTCGCGGTGCTGCTCACCGAACGGGAAAGTGGCCTCGGCACCGACATCGAGGTGACGATGCCGCAACATCTGTCGGTCAGCCAGCTCGTCGAACTGGACAAGGACGAGGAGACCTTTGCCCGGCGCCTGCGCAGGCCGTTGCCGTTCAAACCCAATCCTCTGGCCCGCCGCGGCACAGCCTTCCATGCGTGGGTGGAACGCAGGTTCGGCGCCACCCGACTGCTCGACATCGACGAATTGCCGGGAGCGGCCGATGCCGAAGGGGGCTCGGACGCCGACCTGGAGGTGCTGCGGGAGCAGTTCCTCCGGTCCCGATGGGCCGCAAGGAACCCCATCGAGGTCGAGGTGCCGTTCGAGACGGTCATCGCCGACACCATCGTCCGGGGCCGGATCGATGCGGTGTTCTCCGAACCGGACGGCGGCTTCACCGTGGTGGATTGGAAGACCGGTGCCCGACCCACTGCGGCACAGGAGAAGTCGGTGTTCGTCCAGCTCGCCGCCTACCGGGTGGCCTGGGCGGAACTGACCGGCGTCGACCTGGAGAAGGTGCGGGCGGCGTTCCACTACGTACGGTCGAACACCACGCTCGAACCCGCGAACCTGCCCGACCGCATCGGACTGGCCGCCCTCATCAGACGTGAGAAGCGAGAACGCCCCTGAATCGGTCAGACCTTGGGTGCGGTCTTCCAGACCCGCCATCCCGCCCACACCATGGGGAACTGGAAGGGCAGGCGGGCCCACGCGACCAGCCGGTAGGGCAGCGGTTTGTTGCGGTAGATGCGCACCATGTTGATGTTCCCGGGGTACACGCCGATGAACAGCAGAACCGAGAACAGTCCGGCGAAGCGACGGGTCCGGGGAGCGAGAAGGGCGCCGCCGACCGCGAGTTCCACAATTCCGGATCCATACGTGTAGGCACGCGGATCACCTGGCAGTTCCTCGGGGATCAGGTCATCGAACGGTTTGGGTGCGAGGAAGTGCAGGGCGCCGATTCCCAACAGGCCGATGCCCATCCGCTTCGCGAGCGTCGCATCATCGGGAAACGTCAACTGCCGCAACTTCTGCTTGCCACTGTTCATGCGTACACCATGCCTGATCACGACGCGATCGGTGATGATTACCACCAGTGCGGAAAAGGACTACAGTCCCCACTTGTGCGTACGCAACTTTCCCGGCGCCGTGACGGCGCCTTCGTCGGGAGGCATTGATGCCCGCAGGCAGGCTCCGCCGGCGGTTCAAGAGCGAAGAGCTGACCGACATGCCCGACCACGCGCTGGTCGGTGTTGTCCGTATCCCCGAGATGCAGTCCAGCCCGGGGCGGGCGATCTCTCGGCGGGTCATCTTCGCCCTGGTCGCCCTCTTCGCCGCCGTCTTCATCGTCTACCTCGACCGCGACGGTTATCGAGACGTCCAGGACAGCGAACTCTCGTTCCTCGACTGTCTGTACTACGCCACCGTGTCGCTCTCGACCACTGGCTACGGCGACATCACCCCGTTCACCCCGGAGGCACGACTGATCAACGTGCTGGTGATCACGCCGCTACGCGTCATGTTCCTGATCGTGTTGGTCGGCACCACGTTGGAAGTCCTGACCGAGCGATCCCGTCAAGCTCTCAAAATTCAGCGTTGGAGGAACAAGGTGCGTAATCACACCGTGGTGATCGGGTACGGGACCAAGGGCAAGACAGCAGTCAAGGCGATGATTGCCGACGGCCTGAAGCCCTCGGAAATCGTTGTGGTGGACGGTGACCAGACAGTGCTCGACAACGCTGCCGCCAAGGGGCTGGTGACGGTGCGCGGTGACGCGACCCGGTCCGATGTGTTGCGACTCGCGGGCGCGCAACATGCGTCTTCCATCATCGTGGCCGCGAACCGCGACGACACGGCAGTCCTGGCGACGTTGACCGCTCGCGAACTCGCGCCGAACGCGAAGATCGTCGCGTCCATCCGCGAGGCGGAGAACACCCACCTGATCCGTCAATCGGGCGCCGACTCGGTGGTGGTGAGTTCGGAGACCGCCGGCCGCCTGCTGGGGTTGGCCACCAGCACTCCCACCGTCGTGCAGGTGATCGAGGACCTCCTGACACCCGACGAGGGATTTGCGATCGCCGAGCGAGACGTGGAACCGGACGAGGTGGGTGGCTCGCCGAGGCATCTGTCCGAGATCGTCCTCGGCGTGGTTCGGGGAGGCACTCTGCACCGCGTAGACGACAGCAAGGTCGACGCGATCGAGCACGGTGATCGATTGCTCTATGTGCGGCAGGGCCAGGGATGACCGGAATACCCGACCGAGATGAGATCGATCCGAGGCCAGAGGTGAATCCGCTTGCGGCGATTTGAGTTCGACAAGCCCCCGATGTTGTCGCGCGCGGTGTACAACCGTGCGGACGAGATCCGGCACGACAAGCAACGACTGACAGAAGGATGGCCGCACGCCCTACTCCTGCAGATCGACCCGTCGGGCCGGTATCCCGTGGGCGAGGACGGTCTCGGCTGGATCATGGCGGTGGACGTCGGTGACGAACCCCCGCCGGAAGCGGTGTTCCTCGGCCTGCATCCCGAAGAGGGCACCGATATGTGGGCCATGCGGTTCGACGTCATCGACGGGCCGAAAGACGACCCACGGCGTGGTGCGCAGCTCCTCGGCGCCGACGAGGCCGGAATCCTGTCCACCGCGCTGGGAGTGCTCAATTGGCATGACTCGGCCCGTTTTTCACCGGTCGACGGCAATCCGACCGAGCCTGCGAAAGGCGGTTGGGTCCGCCGTAACACCATCAGTGGCCGCGAGGAGTTCCCCCGAACGGACCCGGCGATCATCACGGTGGTCCACGACGGCGCCGACCGGATACTGCTGGGCAGACAATCGCAGTGGCCCGAGCGCTGGTTCTCGACGCTGGCCGGATTCGTCGAGCCCGGTGAATCGCTGGAGCAGTGTGTGGTGCGCGAGGTTCACGAAGAGGTGGGTCTGGACTGCTGGGACCCGCAGTACGTGGGGTCGCAACCGTGGCCCTTTCCCCGGTCCCTGATGGTGGGATTCGAGGTCACGGCAGACCCGGATCAGGCTCTCGATTTCATCGACGGAGAGATCGCGGACGCCGAGTGGTTCAGCCGCTCAGAGGTGCTCGAAGCGCTCGAAGCGCAGCAAGATTGGCTGGGAGCCGACGGCAAGCCGATCATCGACGATGCCCGGCTCAGATTGCCGGGATCGATCTCGATCGCGAGTGCGCTCATCCGCGCCTGGGCGCATACCCCAGCAGACACAGACCACCCGGCGTCCCGCGTCGGGGGAGCCGGGCAGTCGGAGCCGGGGCGGTTGGTGCCACCGCCCGATACATCTGGCGGGGCCTAGACCCCGAGCTTCTTGCGGACGTCGGCGACCGTCGGGTTGGTCGCGGTGCTGCCATCGGCGAACTTCACGGTGGGAACCACGTGGTTGCCGCCGTTCACACTGCCGACGAAGTCAGCGGCGCTGGGGTCCTGCTCGATGTCGATTTCCACCCACTCGATGCCCTGACTGCGCAGGCCCATCTTCAGGCGCTTGCAGTACCCGCACCAGGTGGTGGTGTACATGGTCAAAGTCGCGTTCTCGGTAGTCACGCCTACATAACACCACGACCGCCACAGCTGTTCCCCGTCCGCTGCGGCGGGCGGACGCAGTGGTGTCGGCCCTCGTTGGAATACTGGGCGCATGGACTCACTGGACCCCGAACAGCAGGCGGCGGTGCTCGCCCCTCGCGGCCCGGTGTGTGTGCTCGCAGGCGCCGGCACCGGCAAGACGCGCACGATCACCCGGCGGATCGCGCACCTGGTCGGCGACGGTCATGTGCGGGGCAGTCAGGTGCTGGCGGTCACGTTCACGGCGCGCGCTGCCGGAGAGATGCGGACCCGGCTCCGTTCACTGGGGATCGCCGGTTCGGGTAACGCGGTGCAGGCGTTGACTTTCCACGCCGCGGCCATGCGGCAACTCAGGTACTTCTGGCCGCAGGCGATCGGCGACAACCAGTGGGAACTGCTCGACAACAAGTTCCCCGTGGTCTCCCGCGCGGCCCGGTCGGCTGGGGCGCCCACCACCACCGACTCTCTCCGTGACCTCATCTCGGAGATCGAATGGGCAAAAGGCTCGTTGATCGGCCCGGATCAGTACGCGGTAGAGGTGTCCAAGTCGCGGCGAGAGGCGCCGATGCCGGCGGAACAGGTCGCGCTGGTCTACGAGCGTTATGAACAACTCAAGGTGTCGCCCTCAGGGGATCAGCTCCTCGACTTCGACGACCTGCTGCTCATGACGCGGGCCATCCTCGACGACCATCCAGTGGTCGCCGAGGAGTTCCGCGACCGGTATCGCTGCTTTGTGGTCGACGAGTATCAGGATGTGACGCCCGCGCAGCAGGCGCTGCTCAACGCCTGGCTCGGTGAGCGCGACGATCTGACGGTGGTGGGCGACGCCAATCAGACGATCTACTCGTTCACCGGCGCGACCCCGAGTTATCTACTCGACTTCTCCCGGCGCTTCCCAGAGGCGATGGTGGTCCGCCTCGAGCGCGACTATCGATCCACCCCGCAAGTGGTCGGTCTGGCCAATCGGGTGATCGGGGCCGCGCGCGGTCGCATCGCGGGTACCCGCCTGCAGCTCATCGGGCAACGACCGCCCGGACCCGCGCCGGATTTCGCCGAGTACGACGACGAGCCGGCTGAAGCCGCTGCCGTCGCGAAGTCGATCAAACGGTTGATGGCCCAGGGTGTTCCCGGATCCGAGATCGCGATCCTGTATCGCATCAACGCCCAGTCCGAAGCCCATGAGCAGGCGCTGACCGCGGCAGGCATCCCGTACCAGGTACGGGGAGGCGAGGCGTTCTTCGCCCGATCAGAGATCCGGCAGGCGATGCGGGCCGTGCAGCAAACCGCCGGCCGTGACGACCTGCCGGCCGAGGCAGATGTGGTCACCCTGCTGCGGGCCATCCTCGTGCCGCTCGGTCTGAGCGACGACCCGCCGGCCGGCGCCCAGGCTCGAGAGCGTTGGGAGTCTTTGCGGGCCTTGCTGAATCTGACCGAGGAGATGGTGCACGAGAACGAGCACCTGACCCTGACCGAGTTGTCCCGCGAACTGGCAGCCCGTGCTGAAGCGCGGCATCCACCGACCGTGCAGGGTGTCACGCTGTCATCGCTACACGCCGCCAAGGGGCTCGAATGGGACGCCGTGTTCCTGGTGGGCATGGTGGATGGCTCCGTGCCGATCAGCCAAGCCATCAACGCCGGCGATGTGGCCATCGAAGAGGAAAGGCGGCTGCTGTACGTCGGCATCACCCGGGCGCGCGAACACCTGCAGCTGTCGTGGGCACTCGCGCGCAATGAGGGTGGCAGGCGTTCGCGACGGCGTTCGAGATTTCTTGCCGATCTCGTCCCGGACGACTCGCCCGCCTCCCGGATCGCCGAACCGAAACGGAAACGATCGGGGCCGCGCTGCCGAGTCTGCGGGAAAGCGCTTCTCGGCAAGACCGCCTCGCTGTTGGGTCGATGCGAGAGTTGTCCGTCCGACCTCGACGAGGGTTTGCTGGTCGCTCTCAAGGAGTGGCGTAGCGGCAGGGCCAAGGAACAGAAGGTTCCCGCCTACGTGGTCTTCTCCGACAACACGCTGATAGCGATCGCCGAGCAGCAACCCGGGGATGTGCCTGCGCTCGTTGCCATACCGGGGATCGGCGCCAAGAAGCTGGACCAGTACGGCGAGGATTTGCTGGCTCTGGTCCGCGACAACGGCGGGGGCTGACCAGTCGGCGATCCTTCGCCTGAGATCTCGGAAAAACTGCAGGTCAAAAATAGGTTGTGCAATCTTGGCGTCGACGTTTAGGCTGATCCACATCACAAAGGCGAGGGGCTACTCGATGTGTTCGAGTGATCACCGAGCCACCACATCGCACCGAATGTGCATCTCGAACGAGCAGGAAAGGACAGGAACCGTGAACGATTTCATCAGCGCCGCCGGCGTGTGCGAGTCGTGGCATCTGCCTGTCCAAGGCCTGCGTCCGCGACCCGGACATACCCCCGCAATCGCCGCCATGAAGCCGGAACTCCTGGCTCCGAAAGCAGCGATTCCGGCGGTAAACCGCTCAGCGCTTCCCGTGCGACCCCGACGAACGTCGATCTGACACAGATCAATTCATTCGAGGCCACGGCGAGTCGCAACAGCGAACCCGTGGCCTCACTTGTGTGAAGTGGAACATCTGTAGTTCCCCCACTGTGAGCCCGGGTTTTGAAGACAAATCCGAGAGCACATTCGACAGTGGAGGAACTGATGACCGAGTTACTCGAGTCATATATAGGTGGCGGGCTCGCACTGGACATATCCAAGACCGAGTTGCCATGCCAGTACGCCGACGCGGACCTGTGGTTTTCCGAGAACCCGAGTCAGCTCGAGCAGGCGAAGGCCTTGTGCGCCGATTGCCCACTACGACGGGAATGCCTGGCAGAAGCACTCGAACGCGGTGAGCCGTGGGGCGTGTGGGGTGGAGAGATCTTCGATCAGGGTGTGGTGATCGCCCGTAAGCGTCCCCGCGGACGGCCACGTAAGAACCAGACGGCGGCATGAGCTCGTCGGCGCGACGACAGAGCGGGCGGTCTGTGAGAAATACACAGACCGCCCGCTCGTGTATCTGAATCAGCCGGTGCCTTCTACTCGGCCAGCCCGTCGACCCACTTCTCCATGATCGCCCGATAGGGGGCCTCTGCGTCGAGTTGGGCTGCGATACCCACACAGCCGCCGAGAACCCGGAACACCATCACATATTCCTTGGGACAGTTCAGGTTTCGTGATGTGCGGTAGACGTCGCCACGTGGATCCGAGGCTGCGCCCGCCGCCCGCTGCAGCCATTTGCGGGTGAAGTGGAACGACTCGCTGTAGAGCGGATCGACGTACGGACGGAGGTACGCCTCGAGGTCACTCGGGGTGACCTTGTCCTGATGAGAGCGCTGGATGAAGTTGGCTCGCACCATTTCTTCCTTCAGCTCGTCGTACTTGTTGTCGCGGCACAGCCGGAGGATCGGTCCGGTCGCCGCAGGCAGACCGTTCGGGTAGATGCCCACGGCGCCGAAGTCGAGAATCGCCATCCGGCCATCGGCGAGGAACTGGAAGTTCCCCGGATGGGGATCGCCATGGACCAGTCCTACCCGCTTCGGTGAACTGACCTCGAACTCGGTCATCTTTGCCGCGGCGTCGTTTCGCTCCCCCTGTGTGCCGTTCTTGATCACCTTCGACATGGGCGTTCCGGTGATCCATTCCGACACAACAACTTTGGGGGCCGAAGCGACCACCCGGGGCACCACGAAATTGGGGTCGTCGGCGAATCCCTTCGCGAAGGCCCGCTGGTTGTTGGCTTCCTTCGTGTAGTTCAGTTCGTCTTCGGTGCGCTCGATGAGCTCGTCCATCATCGACTTGACGTCGGTACCGGGGGACAGGCGCTTGAGCAGGCCGGTCATCCGCGACATGGTCTTGAGATCGGCTTTGAGGGCGTGGTCGGCGCCGGGGTACTGCACCTTCACCGCGACGTCGCGGCCGTCGTGCCACACCGCCTTGTGTACCTGGCCGATGGACGCCGATGCTGCCGGTTCATCGGAGAACTCCTTGAACCGTTCACGCCACTTGGTGCCCAGCTGGTTGTCGAGCACACCGTGCACCTTGGCGGCTGGCAGTGGTGGCGCTTCTGCCTGGAGCTTGGTGAGAGCGTCACGGAACGGTTCGCCGAATTCCTCGGGGATCGCCGCCTCCATGATCGACAGCGCCTGACCCACCTTCATGGCGCCGCCCTTCAGCTCGCCCAGGACGGCGAACAGCTGCTCGGCGGTCTTCTCGAGCATGTCTGCGGCGATCTCATCACGGTCCCCACCTGCCAACCGTCTGCCGAACCCCGTCGCCGCCCGTCCTGCCACCCCGAGCGGAAGCGAGGCGAGCTTGGCATTACGCCGTGCTCCACCTCGTGTGATCTCAGCCATTGAGTTTTCCCCTTTCCCGATTCTTCGAGCTTAGATCACGCCGGCACGCCGCAACCGCATAGCGGGTGTGGCGTCCACTGCCTGATCTGCAGAGATGATGCGTTCGGCCGCAACTCGATCGTCGCATTCACGGTGGTGGGTGGATCGTGGTCCGGCGATGACGACGCCGAGGCCGACGCGCTGGTGACCGCCGTGATGTGTTCGATCTGCGCCACGGTGAGGGCCACGGTGCCCGCGATGGTCGCCGGACTGGCCCACCCGCGTTGACCGAACAGCTGTGCACAAACGATGGGCCACTCGGCGTCGCGGTCGCGCCGGTGGTGGTCGGCGCACACAAGGCAACTCGTGAGCCCGGGCAACACCAGCGGCCCGATCACTCCGGACCCGTCGCGCAGCCGGACGGTCAGGTGCGGAACCCGCGACTTCATCAAATCGGCTATCAGCCAGGGATCGTGCGTGAGGAAGTCGGTCAGCACCACAAGATCGGCCGACCAGGTCGCGAAGGCCTTCTCCGTGTCCGGGTGGTCAGGTGCGAGTCGAGGTCGCCGAACCGATTGCCGAACGCGGTGGCCCCCGGCGCCGACGGCTCTGGCGACTGCGGTCGCCAGTGGTCCCGAGCCGTGCACACGGATGGTCAGTGGGCGCTGGGCGCCCGCGTGCGGTAAGTGGTGTCCGATCCCGACCGCAACCAAACGGTCGAGGATGCCCCGGACCTCGTTGAGGTCGAGCCCGATGTCCGCCGCCGCGGCCGTCACCTCGGTGATCGACCGGGGCCCGGTCATCCACCGCAGCAGTCCGACCAGACAGGCGGGGGAAACGTGGACCGGCGGTTCGAGCACAACGGCGGTCTCCGGGTCGCATCCGACCTGCACCCGGCCGCCGGGCCGCAACACGATCACCGTCTCCGGCCGTAACCGGGGCAAAGACATCACAACAGCCATGCCGCCACTCAACCACCGCGACGTGGTGACCGACGCCTGCTGACGTCAGTTATCCACAGGGCGAAATGCGGCTCGAGCAGGACGTATGCGGCGGAGAAGAACTCAGGCGCCCGGCGACTTCTGATCGCCCTCGTCGTCGGAGGGCGGGCGTTTCTCGGCACGTTTGGCCTCGTCCGCGATGGTCTTCTCGAGTTGGGCGATCGGGTCGTCGAAGGCGTCGACTCCGCCACCGATCACCCGGTCGATGAACGCCGCCGGATGGTCGAGGTCGTCGGCGTCGGGAACCAGGTCGGGGTGGGCCCACACGCCATCGCGTGTGGTCACGTCCGACGACTCCAGCAGCTTGCGCCAGAGGTCGGCGGCTTCGCGCAACTTGCGCGGGCGTAGTTCGAGTCCGATGAGGGTGGCAAAGGTCTCCTCGGCCGGTCCACCGGTGGCCCGTCGCCTGCGCATCGTCTCGGTGAGTGCGCCCACCGACGGAATCCGGTCGTGGAGAGCCTGGGAGACAACGGTTTCGACCCAGCCTCGATGAGCGCCAACAGCGTCTCCAGGCGGGCAAGGGCGTGTTCCTGAGCAGGGCTGGTCTTCGGTTCGAACGCCGCGCCGCCGCCGAGTAGGTCCTGAAGCTTGCTCGGATCGGACAGCAGCTGGGCCGGATCGATGCCCGCCGCGGCATCCTGGATGCCGGAGAAGTCGATGGAGATCCCGCGGGCGTACTCCTCGACGGTCGCCAGCAGGCGCTGGCGGAGCCACGGGACGTGCGAGAACAACCGCACGTGGGCGGCCTCTCGCGCCGCCAAGAACACGATGATTTCCTGGCTGGGCTGTTCCAGGCCCTCGCTGAACGCGGCGATCGCCTCGGGGAGCAGAACGGCCGTTCCGGTGGGAGCCAGCGGCAAGCCGACATCGCTGGACGTCAGTACTTCTTTCGCGAGCTGACCCAGTCCCTGCCCGAGCTGGGTTCCGAAGGCCATCCCACCCATCTGGGTGACCATGCCGAGCATGGGGCCGGCGAAGTCTCGAGCTTCTTCGGGCAGGTTCTTGGACCACGTGGTCGCCATCTGCTCGGCGACCGGATTGCACAATGTCTTCCACACCGGCAGCGTCTTCTCGAGCCAGTCCACCGGCGTCCATGCCTCGGTGGTGGTGACTCCCGCGGGCAGTGTGGTCACGGCGTCGAGCCACACCTCGGCCAACCGGACCGAATCGGTGACCGCAGACTTCTCGCGATCACTGACGGGTGTGTGTTTGCCGATCTGCTGGCGCGCCAGCGAGGTCGCCACCTGGTAGTTGACCGGCTCACCACCGCCGCCCGTGCCCATACCGGCTCCCATGCCGGACAACATCTGACCGAGCTGCGACAGCATCTGCCCGAGCTGATTGGGATCGAAATCGCCGGGTTTCTTGCCGCGCTCGTCACCGTCCCCGTCGTCGCCGGACGAAGGATGGAAACCGAAAGGCAAGTCATTCATACCTCTACGGTACCGGCGCATCAGCCCGGATCCTCCTGCGAATCCATCCGCTCTCGGCGAACGGTCACCCTCTACGCTGGGCCTGGTGAAAATGCAGTCCCTCAGAGTTGCCCCGGAATACCGGCGGGTCACCACGTTGCTGGTGGCGTTGGCGTTCCTGGTTGCGTTCGTCTTGTTGGGCACGCTGGTGAAGGTGCCCTACGTGGCACTGGGCCCGGGTCCGACGGTCAACACGCTGGGCCAGCTCAAAGACGGGTCGAACGGCGAGATGATCGATGTCGTCGCGATCGGTGGGACGCAGACCGACCCCACGACGGGCAACCTCAACCTGACCACCGTCTCGGTGACCGACAACCTGACGCTGTTCCAGGCGATGGGATTCTGGTTCTCCGGTGACGATGAGCTGCAGCCGCGCGACCGGGTGTACCCGCCGGGCAAGTCCAACGACGAGGTGGACGCAGAGAACAAGCAGCAGATGACCGGCTCGGAGAACTCCGCGACGCTTGCCGCACTGAACTATCTGGGGCGGCCGGTGGAACAGGTGGTCGGTGGTGTCGACGACAACGGGCCGTCGGCGGGCAAGCTCGAACCGGGCGACGACATCGTCGCGGTCGACGGCGTGGCCGTCGAAGACCCGAATGCCCTGCGGGCTGCGCTCGGCCGGTTCGCCCCCGGCACCGAGGTGACGCTCGACGTCCTTCGCGACGGAAACCCTGTCACGGTGCGGGTGACCCTGGGTGCCAATCCCGACGACGAGTCGAAGGGGATCCTCGGCATCACGCTAGCCGAGGAGAACGGCGACCCCGGACTCGACGTGGATTTCAACGTCGGTGACATCGGCGGACCGTCGGCCGGGTTGATGCTGACTCTGGCCGTGATCGACAAGTTGAGTCCCGGAGAGCTCACCGGCGGCGACTTCATCGCCGGCACCGGGACGATCACCCCGGACGGGGACGTGGGCGAGATCGGCGGCATCACGCACAAGATGCGGGCCGCGAAAGATGCGGGCGCCGAAGCATTTCTGGTCCCGTCCGGCAATTGTGCCGAGGCGAAATCGGACACACCGGACGGGCTGACCCTGGTCAAGGTCGACACGTTGCAGAACGCAGTCGACGGATTGAAGGAACTCGAAGCGGGTCGCACGCCACCGGGTTGTTGACCTCTAACGCGGCCCGCCCTGAGCGCTGTTCGTCCGACTATTCCTCGGGCGGGGTGTTCTCCAGTGTCCCGGCGAGAGCGGCCAGCAGGTTGGGCGCCAAGTCGGGGTGTTGCAGCAGTTCGATCGGGGCGTCGGGATCATCTTCTGTGCCCGGGGCAAGCTGCAGGAGGCTCAGAGCCCGTCCGTCACGCAGTACCGCCGCGGCCAGACGCGCCCCGCGACTCTCCGGATGCGCTTCGGCGGCGCTGCGCGCAGCGTGGTCGGCAGCGTCGGGATCGGAGAGCAGCGGGCCCAGTGCCTCGTCCAGATCGCTCTCGGCTTCCGGTGGCAACACGATGATCTCCTGGACCAGGGCGCACCCCTCGACTTCCAGCGGCCAGCTGGTGGTGGCCAGAACATGCTCGAGTTCTGCCATGCCGCTGTCGGGCGAGACGGGCAGCGGGGCCTGCTCGATGAGCGTGAGCTCGGATGTGTCGTGGTCATCGACCCAGTCCGGTTGGGTGTCTGCCAGCAACGCCGTGGGCACGAGTGCGAACAGCTGCGGCGGCTGACCCCAGCCGGCGGCATCGACGAACTCCAAGACTTCTCGGATCGCGCTTCCCAGGGCGTCGGGGGAGAGGACGGGCGGCTGCGGATCGGTCACCGGACAATAGTGACATCTACGGCTCCGCATGCGGCGAATGATCCGGTCGAACACACCTGTCCGCGGGGCCGGGACCCGCGTTTTCACCCGCCGGTGAGCAACGCCATACACGCACAGGACGGTTCACAGCTGCGATCGGTACTGTTCTAAGTAATGCGGAGTAGAGGGGCCGATACCGGCCGCTCTCTCGGCTTTCAACGCTCAGCGAGGCAGCGGGGCGCCGCAAAGTAAAGTGTTGGTCAAGACCGGGTGCGGTGCCCCCGGCATAAAAGTTGGAGTAGAACACGTGGGAATCCGGGGTCCGGCAGCAATGCCGACGTTGTCGCGGCGAAGCAAGGCGCTCATCGCCACTGCCGTCATCGTTCTGGTGGTGTTGCTGGTGGGGCCGAGGCTCATCACCATTTACACCGACTGGTTGTGGTTCAAGGACATCGGCTATAGCTCGGTCTTCAGCAAGATCATCTGGACGCGCATCGCGCTGTTCGGCATCTGCGGAGCCATTGCCGGACTGATCATCTTCGGTGCGTTGTGGCTCGCCTATCGCAGTCGGCCGGTGTTCGTTCCGACGAGTGGGCCAGGCGATCCGATCGCGCGCTACCGCACCGTGGTGATGAGCCGCATCCGGTGGTTTGCCATCATCCCGACGTTGCTGGTCGGCCTTCTCGCGGGCCTGGTCGCGCAGGGCTCGTGGTCCACCGTGCAGATGTTCCTCAACGGTGAGAGTTTCGGCACCAAGGATCCGGAGTTCGGCCTCGATGTCGGCTTCTACGCGTTTGATCTACCGTTCTACCGCTTCGTGCTGAACTACCTGTTCGTCGTCGTGGTGATCGCGTTTGTCGTCAGTTTGGTGACCCATTACATCTTCGGCGGGATCCGTCTCGCCGGACGCGGCGGAACGCTGACCAACGCAGCGCGAATCCAGTTGGCGGTCATCGCCGGTACCTTCCTGTTGCTCAAGGCCATCGCGTACTGGCTCGACCGGTACACACTGCTGAGCAGCACCCGTAAGCAAGAGATCTTCAACGGCGCCAGCTACACCGACATCAACGCGGTGCTGCCGTCGAAATTGATCCTCATGCGATCGCCATCATCTGTGCTTTGGCGTTCTTCGCCGGTGTGGTCCTTCGCGACCTTCGTATCCCTGCCCTGGCCACCGCCATGATGTTGTTGTCGGCGTTGGTCATCGGCGTGGGCTGGCCTGCTGCCATGGAGCAGTTCTCGGTGAAGCCCAACGCGGCCGAGAAGGAAGCCGAGTTCATCAACCGGAACATCGAGGCCACCAAGGCGGCCTACGGAATCGGTGACGACAGGGTGAAGACCCAGGCGAACTGGACCGGTGAACCGGCGGATGCCAATCAGGTCGACGCCGACGCACCGACCCTGTCGAACATCCGGCTCCTCGATCCCAACATCGTCTCGCCGGCCTTCGCTCAGCTCAAGCGTCAGCAGAACTTCTACGGCTTCCCGTCCCAACTTGCCCTCGACCGTTACACAGTCGACGGCGAGATGCGTGACTTCGTGGTTGCGGCAAGGGAACTCGACCCAACCAGGTTCGAGGCGAACCAGCAGAACTGGCTGAACAAGCACACCGTCTACACCCACGGCAACGGCTTCATCGCCGCTCCTGCCAACACCGTGAACGAAGCCGTCTCCAGTGAGAGTGACGTCAACGGTGGCGGTGAGCCCGTCTTCAACGTCAGTGACCTGAGCAATTATCAGACCGACGACTACAAGGCGAACGCGCCCATCAAGGTGACGCAGCCCCGTATCTACTTCGGTGAACTGATCTCCAAGGTGAATCCCGACTACGCGATCGTCGGCAACACCGGTGCGCCGCGGGAGTTCGACACCGCGGACACACCCAAGTACACCTACCAGGGCGACGCCGGCGTGCCGTTGTCCAACTGGTTCAACCGATTTGCCTACGCGGTCAAGTACACCGAGCGCAACCTGCTGCTCTCGGGGGCCATCAACGAAGAGTCGAAGATCATCTACAACCGTGATCCTCGTGACCGTGTCAAGAAGGCCGCACCTTGGCTGACCGTCGACTCCAAGACCTATCCGGCCGTGATGTCCGACGGCTCGGTCAAGTGGATCGTCGACGGGTACACGACTCTCGACGCGTTCCCCTACGCGCAGAAGACGTCGCTCGAAGATGCGACCACCGATGCCCAGCAGCTCAACCAGGGCCAGACCGGACGCACTCAGGTCAACCGGCAGGTCTCGTACGTCCGAAACTCGGTGAAGGCCACCGTGGACGCCTACTCGGGCGAGGTCACGCTTTACCAGTTCGACGACAAGGACCCCGTCCTGAAGACCTGGATGAAGGTGTTCCCCGATTCGGTGAAGTCGCGTGCGGAGTTCGACAACGCGGAGAACGCAGACCTGCGCGACCACGTGCGTTACCCGGAGGATCTGTTCAAGATCCAGCGTCAGCTGCTGACGAAGTACCACGTGACCAACCCGCAGACGTTCTTCCAGGGAGACGCCTTCTGGTCGGTGCCTGCCGATCCGACGGACAGCGCTGCGGTCACCCGGGGGCTCGATCAGCCGCCGTACTACTTTGTCGCCTCCGATCCCGAGACGAAGAGGTCCTCGTTCCAGTTGACGTCGGTGTTCAACGTCCTGAAGCAGGAGTTCTTGGCGGCGTACGTGACCGTGTCCTCCGACCCCGAGAACTACGGTCAGATCACCATCAAGAATCTCCCGCCGAACACGCAGCGTGAAGGTCCCAAACAGGTCTTCAGTGCGATGGAGACCGACACCCGCGTGGCAGAGAGCCGTAAGAACCTCGAGAACACAGCGGATGTCACCTTCGGCAATCTGCTGACGTTGCCGGTCGGCGACAACGGGGTCCTGAACGTGGTGCCGATGTACGCGCAGGCGAAGTCGACAGCGGGTACGTTCCCGCGTCTGGTCCGTGTGATCGTGCGGTACGACGACAGCAGTGGGCAGCCGCCTCGGGTTGGGTATGCGCCCACCGTCGCGGCAGCGCTCGCAGGTGTCGGGATCGATCCGTCCTCCGTGACGCAGATCCCGGGCGCTGAAAGTGCTCCTGTGGTGCAGCCGGGTACTCAACCGCAGCAGGGACAGACCCCCACGCCGCCGCCGGCAGACGGTCAGGCCGCGGTCCCGCCGTCGCCCCAGCGAGACGCGATCGTCAAGCGGATGGACGATGCCCTGACCGCCATGCAGCAGGCCCTCTCGGCGGGTAACTTCACCGCCTACGGTCAGGCACAGACGGACCTGCAGGCTGCGGTGCGCGATTACGAGAATCTGCCGACGGGCTAGCGTTTGCCCAGTTCAGAAGCGTGACCGGCGTTACAGGCGGGCGATTTGCACTTCGCAGGTGCCCGCCTGTAACGTTGTGTTTACCGCCGCGGGGTGGAGCAGCTCGGTAGCTCGCTGGGCTCATAACCCAGAGGTCGCAGGTTCAAATCCTGTCCCCGCTACGAAGACAAGAACCCGCGTTCTGCATCACGCAGAACGCGGGTTCTTGCTATATCCGGGGCGGTGTTCCAGTCGGTGGCGAAGGGGCCCCGATCAGGATGGGTCTTCGTGGGTGACCGCCTTGTAGCCGCGTGCACCAGCCCGATCGACCGCAGCTTTCACGAGGCCGAAGATCAGGCCCTGCAGTGCAGCGGCAACCAGGACTTCGGTGTTGCTCCTTTGGAGGTCTTTCGGATCAGGCGCCTTGGCGTCGTTGCCCAGACGCTTCCAGACCTGAGCGAATGCGGCTGACGCAACGACACCACCGAGGACGCTGGTGGCTATCGACAGCGGCTTGTAGGCGGCTTTGGACACGGCGCTCATACGATCTCCCTCTTCTTCGAACGGCGACGACGGACAACAACGAGCAGGACGAGCAGCACTGCCCCGATCGCGCCGGAGGTCGCCAGGACCTGCTGGTTGTCTTTGGCTTTGATCTGCGCGGTGTGGGCGGTGTCTGCGGCAGCCGTCTTGACGCGGGTGGGTACGTCGAACTTCTGCGCCAGCGCGTCCACGGTCTGGGCCAACTCGGCGCGCTGTTCCTCGACCGGAGGCACATCGGTGGGCGCAGTGGCTCGGGGTTCGGGTGTTGCGCCCGATGACGTCGGTTCGCTCATCAGAGATGCTCCCTCACGGTGTTGATGTCCCTCTGGATGCTGTGCACGGTTGCCTGCGGTGCCGGCGGCACGGCCTTCTTGGCCCGAGACGCGCCGATCGCGGCAGCGATGGCTCCGATGACTACCAGCACGGCCGCGACGATGAGTGCGGCGAGCCATGGGTCCACCGCGGTGGCCAACCCCAGGACGGCCGCTGCGACGAGTGTTCCGAATCCGAACAGCAGCAACAGTGCACCTGCTCCGGAGATGCCGACGCCGATGCCGAGCTTTGTACCTTTCGTCTTCACCTCATCGAGTGCGTTCCGCACTTCTGTCTTGACGAGGGTGGAGGTCTGCTCGGATAGGCGTTCGATCAACTGGACGGTCGAGAGATCTGTCGGTGGGGGCTGATTCATCGTTCCTCCTTTGACTGCGGGCTGCGACGCAGTGATCAGCTCAGCCGACCTACCGAGCCGCGAGTCACGGACAGACGGTGGTTACCCCGGGCAACATGTGAGCAAACCGGACAACAAAAGACGATGTGATCCTTCAGAGTGCCGCGGCGGCGGGCTTTTTCATCTTGCGCACGGTTTTCCCGTCGGCGTATTCGCCCAGCGCGGTCATCACCCAGCCAGATGGTTCACGAACCATCTTGCACATCAGTACCCCGGTGGTGGGGCCTGAGTCGGAGAGTTCGAATCGAACCATCTCCTGGCCGCTCCCGTGATCGACGAGCCTGCAGAAGGCCCGCCCGACGTCGGAGAATCGCTGGCCCGAGAAGGAGTTCACGGTGAACACCAGGCCGGTGACCGAATGGGGCAACCGCCCAAGGTCCACCGAGATCACCTCGTCGTCGCCCTCACCTGCGCCGGTCAGGTTGTCACCCGAATGTGCCACCGCCCCATCGAGTATCGACAATTTCAAGAACCAGCAGGTCGCCACGACCTTCCGATTCGCATCGAAGGCGATACACGACGCGTCGAGATCGATCCGGCCTTTGCCTGCGACCGGATCCCACCCGAGTCCCATCCGGACCTTGCTCTGCAGTGGCTTGCCGAACTTCGTCAGCACCACCGACTGGCGTTTTTCGAGGACCACGTGACCTTTGTCGAGGTTCGGCCGATGGTTCGCCGGGTTGGTGGGGGTCGCCACCGGGAAGGCGGGAACCGCCACCGGCTCCACCGTCGGCGCAGTCTCGGCCGGGTCGTCCACGCTGATACCGAAATCTGTTGCGATCCCGGCCAATCCATCTGCGTAGCCCTGCCCGACCGCACGCAGCTTCCATCCGCCGCCGCGCCGATAGACCTCGAAGACGATCAGGGCGGTCTCGCCGGAGAGATTTGCCGGGTCGAACGTGGCGAGCGTGTCACCGTTCGCCGCATCGATGACGCGGGCATGTGGATTCGTCCCGGCGAACGTGGTGGCGGGGGGATCGAGGCTGGCCGTGATCACCACCTTGTCGATGGCCGACGGAACGGCGGCCAGAGTGATGCAGACTGCATCGGGACCGTGCGCAGTACCGGGCATGTGACGCAGCCCCGGCCCGACGGGCGCGTTGAAGAAGATCAGGTCGGCGTCGCTGCGCACCTTGCCCGACGGGGCCACCAACAGCGCCGACACGTCGAGCTGCCGTCCGCTCACCCCGACCTCGATGCGGACTTCGGCGGCCTGCAACGCAGTGTTGGCGCCCGCAGTCATCGGGATGCTCATTGTCGCGGTCCGCCCTTGTTCGACTCGTGGCCTGTGGGCCCGGGAAAGGACTGTCGCAACGAAGCTACCGAAGTCCGGCGATCGGTGTGGGCGTGTTGTCGATTCGATACCTCCGGGCAGATTCGCCACGGCCCGTCGGGACGAATCGGGTGCCGGTTATTGTCCTTCGAGCACAACCACTCACCTCTTCACAGAACACGGAGGGCTCCTGTGCCCGAGCTCGATGGTGCTGCCACTGCGCTGGTACTTGTCTCGACCGCGATGGTTCTTCTGATGACTCCGGCGCTGGCGCTGTTCTACGGGGGCATGGTGCGCAGCTTTAGCGTGCTGAACATGATGATGATGAGCTTCATCGCGATCCCGTTGGTCGCGGTCGCGTGGCTGGTCGCCGGCTACAGCCTGGCGTTCTCCGACGACGCGGGGTTCGGCCTCATCGGTGGCGTGGAGTCGTTCGGGCTGGCCGGGATCGGTCCGGAGTCGGTGCACGGGTCCATCCCGACCTTGTTGTTCGTGACGTTTCAGCTGACGTTCGCCGTGATCACCGCGGCACTGATCAGTGGGGCCATCGCCGACCGTGCCCGCTTCGTCGCCTGGATCGTATTCGTACCGATCTGGACACTGCTGGTCTATGCGCCTGTGGCGCACTGGGTCTGGGGGCCCGGCGGCTGGATCGCCGAGCTAGGGGCGCTCGACTTCGCGGGCGGTCTGGTGGTGGAGGTGACCTCGGGTGCCTCGGCGCTGGCACTCGCACTCGTCTTGGGGCCCCGCCTGGGATTCCGCCACGACACGATGCGCCCGCACAATCTGCCTTTTGTGCTGCTCGGCGCGGGACTGTTGTGGTTCGGATGGTTCGGCTTCAATGCCGGCTCCGCGCTCGCGGCCGACGGCATGGCCGCGGCCGTCCTGCTCAACACCTTGATCGCGGGCGGCCTGGGAATGGTCGGCTGGCTTGTGGTCGAGACCAATCGTGATGGGCACCCGACCAGTTTTGGCGCTGCGTCGGGCATTGTCGCCGGCCTGGTGGCGATCACGCCGTCGTGCGGATCGGTGGGTCCCCTCGGCGCGGCCGTTGTCGGCCTCGCAGCCGGAATCGTGTGTGCCTACGTGGTGTTGTGGAAGTTCAAGTTCGGCTACGACGATTCATTGGACGTTGTTGGCGTGCACTTCACCGGCGGCGTTGTCGGCACCTTCCTCATCGGGCTCTTCGCGACCTCGATGATGACGTCCGATGTCGAAGGACTTTTTTTATGGCGGCGGATTGGCGCTGCTGGGTAAACAAGTGGTCGCCATTCTGGCAGTGGCCGTATACACATTCGCAGTCTCGTTCGGAATCGGAAAAGTCATCGATTGGACCATCGGGTTCAGGGTGTCGGCGAAAGATGAACGAGAAGGGGTCGACTTCTCCGAGCACGCCGAGACGGCCTACGCCGACCTCGAGCGCTGATCGCCACCGCTGGAGATGGGATCGACACAAATGACTATTCGATCAATGTCGACTAGTAGTGTCGGGTAATTCGTAGACCGGTCGATATGATCGTCACGTTCAGAAATTGCCGCTGAACCTTGTTGCGCTGAACCTTCGGGCGAACGGTCGCCGCCTTTATGCCTCGGCCTGAGCGTTAGTGGTCCAAGTCCGCCCATTGTTTGTCTGAGATGGGCGTCTGACTTCGCCAGCGGTCCGATAACTGCATGTCAGCCACGGCTGCACTGGCCTAATTGACGCCATGCCTCTTGATGGACTCGCACACTTTCCAATTGATGTGTTCGGGTAATGACGCGGAAAGAATGCGCTCACTGCTTTCGGAAATCGAAGATAAAAATCGCATTTCGCGAAACTTTTTGGCTCCTTACTTTCATACTCGGGGCAAGCGGGTCGGACTGGCTGGCCCTTTTGTGTAGGCGAGGTTCAATTATGAGTTTGACGGTCACAAAACGTAATCGCCGCAAGATCCGAGCGATTCTTGCGGCGGGTTTGGTACTCGGCGTGGGAGCGGCGGTGACACTTGCGGCCTGGAGTGATTCTGTCTGGGGCCAGAGCGAGTTCGCCACCGACAAGTGGAACGTTCAGGGCAGCTTCAACGGTGGCACCAGCTGGGGTGAGTTCGCAACGGGACCGACGGCCGGCACCTTTACATTCCCGCTGGCCGATGCCACGAGCCTCACGCCCGGTGAATCGGTCAAAGCCCCGGTGTCGCTGCGGGTCGGGCCGGCGGCATCGGCATTGAATGCATCGGTGACCCTCGCTCCGTCGGGCAACACGTCCGCGTTGGCCGGGGAACTCGAACTCACCGTCACCGAGGCCGCCAGCTGCAGCGTCGCGGGTACCACGCCCGCAGGCTGGCCGGCAGGTGGAAGCGTGGCGACGGCCGGCGGAAGCACCCCGATCATCCTCAACGGCGACATGACCCCGCGGCACTTCTGTTTCACTGTGACGCTGCCGGCCGACGCGGCGCTGCTCGATACGTCGACAACAGGGCAGGTTCTCTGGGAGTTCAAGGCAACCAGCGTCGAACCGTAGGCATCTGCCGGCCGCCGGGCCAGTGGTTCATGGCGAGCCCCGGCGGCCCGGTAGCCCTGGTCTCTTGCGCTTTCGCGTCGTGAAGTCCGGAAATCTATAGGAGTCATTGATGTTTCATGCTGATCCGGTCGCCCACGCCGAGCATCCCTCAGCACCGAGACGGCGATCGGCGCTGTCGGTCGTCAGCAGTGTGATCATGAACCTGCTCGCGGTGGGCGGGCTCGCGTGCATCGTGATGGTTGTCCTGGCCGTGGTGTTCAACGTCTCGCTCATCATGTTCAAGACCGGGTCGATGGCCCCATCCATCCCGGCGGGATCGCTGGCCGTCGTGCAGACGGTGCCGGCTGCGTCTGTGGACGTGGGCGACGTGGTCACCGTCAAACGACCTGGTCAGTTGCCGATCACGCACCGGGTGATCAAGACCTCGCCGGGTGCCGACGGCACAACGATGCTCGAAATGCGTGGTGATGCCAATTCATTCGACGACCCGGGTGGCTATCAGGTCAAGGAGGTACGCAAGGTCCTGTGGTCGGTACCGGGTCTTGCCAAGGGTGTCATCTGGCTGTCGAATCCGTTTGTCCTACTGGCGATCACAATTGGCGCTGCGTTGCTGGTGCTCTGGGCCTTCTGGCCCCGACAGAGCGAGGACGACGTCGATCCCGATGACGGCGTTCCCGACGGCCGAATAGCAGTGCCCGAACGTGGTGCAGGCGCCCATTCTCGGATCGAGGCCTGAACAGTGGGTGGCCATCACAGCAAGGCGCTCGGCAACAGAGACGCTGGGCAGCGGCACCGCCGACGTCTCATCGGGGTGGCGGCACTGGCGTTCCTGGCGGTCGTTGGCGCATCCGCGTTGACCGGGGCGTTCGCCGATCGGACCCTGGCCGCCTGGGGAGACAAGGTTTGGGGTGCAAGCACATTCGGTGTCGACCCTGCATACGTCCCCACAGGGTGGGCACGGGCATCAGCGGGAGCCGGCACCATCGAGCGCCCCGACCGTGGATGGCTGGGCACGGTGACCACGTTTGCCGGTGGCGAACAATCCATGGCGGCTCCCACGAGGTCGAGCCATACGTCCCCACAAACCCCGACCTACGGGGGTTGGCCGGGCAGTGTGGACTTCAGTCTGACCTCCTCGCAATGTGTGCGCCACGCTGCCGGGGCACAGTGCGCGCCCGCGCCTGCTGACGCCACGTCGAGCGCAGCCACAACAACATCGAGTCTGTACCTCACCTACTTCGGCGCTGCTCTCGGTGATCTTCTAGGGGTGGTCAACCCGGTGAAGGTGTCGGTGTCGTGTCGTCCAGGACAGCTGCTTGCGCCCAGCCCCACAGGGACAGTGAGGTTTCGGCACTCGGCGGTGGTCTGGGAATCCGTAGCCGTTCCCACTCAGCCCGGGCAGACCAGCTCGGGCGAGGGACCGGCGCGTCAGCTCTCGATCGTGTGGAAAGTCGATCAGACTGCGACCTCCATCCGGTCGGAGCTGATCATGACGTGGACCCAGCCGTACGTCTTTCTGTCGACGCCTGAGGTGAATCTGCGCAACGTTGTCCTCGCCCGCGCCGAATGCGGCACCGCAGGTCAGCCCCCGCCGCTGAGCGCCCCGTCGGCGCTGAGTTCGCGCCAGGCCGCGCAGGCCACGTGTCCGGCAGTTGTGCCTGCCGGGGACGAGGAGGTGGCTGTTCCCGACACAACGACGACCAGGGTGACGGAGACGAGTACCCCGACCACCACGCCTGCCCCGCCCGCTGTGGACGCTGACAACGACGCGCCAGTGGATGACGGAACCGCCGAGTGCGGTGGTACTGACCCCACTTCAACTGCTGATCCGAGCCCGGCCGGTACGCCGACCAGCACGCCCTCACCTGACGAAACAGGCTCGACCACAACCACATCCGACACGGCTGAGGCCTTGCCGGTGAGACCGCCGCCGGAAGGTGCGGCCGACACCGAAGAGCCGGCACCGCCGCTGATGGTCCCGGACGGACCCATCACCCCGTCACCCGGGGAGGAGTTTGCCCTTGTCGGCACGGATGGTGCTGACTTGGGCGTAGCGCGGATCGACGAGGTGCTGATTGATCAGAGCTGCAACACTTCTCCCGCGGTGACCGTCGCGGTGCGGATGACGGTGACCCCGTCCACGCACACCGGTGAGTACGCGCTGGATGGTGTGGAGTCATCTCAATTCAGTCAGGACAGCGGTTCTGGCACGCCGATCTCGAGCTGGGGTCAACCGTGTGGATCTCTCGGGCAAACGCTTTCCACGTTGACTCCAGGCCGAACTGCCAACGGCTGGGTGATCTTCGAGGTCTCCGATCCCGTCGCGCCTGTGCTGTGGCAACCGAATGGCACGGCTGGATGGCTGATCTCGCTTCCGATCCTGTCGGCGACGCCGTCCGAGACCCCGCCCCCGTCACCCACCTCACCGTCGTCTACCTCACCGCCGGCGTCGTTGCCGTCGGTGTCTCCGGACCATGAGCAGAGCGAGGGGAGCGACATGGAGACACCGGGCTCGACCGAGCCGGATGAGTGACTCGGGACCCGAATTTGTCTGCGACGCACGCCAACTTGAACGGCGACAGTCACGGCAGCTCGGCGAGCATTCGATCTACCGCTCGCGTTGTGCCGTCGCCAGACGCGAGGCGGTCACCGATCGCCTGCGCCGATGTGGAATAGCCGGGCTCGTCGAGGATGCGCGACAACGCCGAGGCGATACGAGCGGCCGACGCCTTTTTGCGCAGGACCATGCCTGCACCCGCTCTGGCCACGGATCGACCCACCATCGGCTGGTCCAACAGTGGGTGCATCGGCATCACGATGAGTGGGAGTCCGTGGGCGAGGGCCTGGAATGTTGTCGAGTGCCCGCCGTGACCGATGACCGCGACGCAATCCGGCAGGACGTCGGCATGCGGGACGTACTCATGGAGCTCGGCGTTGGCGGGCACCCGCAAGCGGGACGGGTCGATGGCAGGTCCGGTGGTGGCGATCAGCTGGATGGGCAGGGTGGCAGCAGCGTCGAGGATGTTCTGCATGGTCTGTTGCTGGGCCGGGAAGTAGGTGGTGCTCAAGCTGGCCAACACCGTTGGGGGAGTCCGCGGGGTGAGGGGTCTGGCGGCCGGTTCGGCGGGCCCGGCCCAAAAGATGTTGCCTGCTGCGCGGTGGTGGCGTCCGGCAGGATCGAGTGCCTGGTCGGAGACCACCACCTGCAGATCCGTGGAACCCCAGATTTGACGTGAACTCAAGCCGCGCAGGCGGGCGACCACTCCGATGGGTCCGCGGCGCCATGGCCCGTCGAGGTAGGCGTAGTAGGCGTGGAACAGGGCGATGGTCGGCTGTGGCAGAGCGTTCAGCGCGGACATCACCGGCAACAGCATGCAATCGACAACCGCCAGGTCGGCCTCACGTGAGGCGGCGACGGCGTCATCGACCAGAGTCCGGGTGGTGAAGAGCGCGAGGTAGCCCCACAACGTGGACGCAGTGCTCTTGTGCCTGCTTGACGACCACGACGGCGCATTCGAGTATGCGATGAACTCGAACCCGGCGGCCTCGACCTTGCGCCGCTGCTGTGCGTGGCCGAGAACGGTCACGTGGTGTCCTCGCCGGGCGAACTCCCGCCCCAGCGTGATGACCGGCGGGAAGTTCCCTCCCGCATCGAAGGTCACGAACAGAATGCGGGCGGGCTGCGTCGGCGTCGGCACGGCCTGAGCTTATGCAGCCGAGAGTATCGCCGACACCATTCGAGATACCCGGCGCTGCGCTGTGCTCCTCGACAACGTGCGGTCGCGGCACAGCAGCTTCCAGGTGTACACATCGGTCGCCACCACCAGCATGTCGATGAGCTCGGTTCGTACCGCAACCGACCGTTCGGCCAGCTGTGGGGCGAAGACGGTACTCACCCACGCGCGGTGGGCCTGACGTTCGGACTCGGTGAGCTGGGCGGCGCGGCGGTCCCACCCCTCCTGACCCAGGAGCATGATGACCGCGTCCCCGTGATCGTCGAAGTGGTCGAACAGCACCTCCAGAGCGGCCCGGACGTCGCCCGGGGGACTGGATCGATGTGATCGGAGTTGTTCGGCGACGAACTCGGTGGCGGCATCTAGCAGACCATCACGGCTACCGAATTGGCGCAGGACGGTCTGCACACTCACGCCGGCGCGAGCGGCGACCTCAGGGAGCACAATCGTTGCGAACGGCTTCTCACCGGCGAGTGCGACGGTGGCCTCCAGTGCCCGCCGCCGGGTCAGACCGGCGGACTCGGCACGCGAACGCATGACGTAGTTTCGCGTCGTTTTCATCGATTCCGACGCTAACCGCAGAGTCATTTCGTGTCAACGTGCGCTACCTCGAAATGAGGGCCTCCACATGCATCTCGCCCGGAC